>NZ_JAVVLT010000009.1:0-98130 GCF_036224885.1 Marinobacter sp. OP 3.4 | reverse complement strand
ACGGGAGGACTTTCACCTCCAGGAGTGCGCCCGTGCCGGGCGCACTAAAAAAGCCCCTGAAATCAGGGGCTTTTCTGTGGTTGTTTGGTGGAGACGGCGGGAATTGAACCCGCGTCCGCCAGTACTCTGCCTTGAGCTCTACATGTTTAGTGTCCTTCTATTCGTTTAACCCCAAGCGACCCGAAGGTCAGGGTGCAGGGGGCGAGCTCTTTGGATCTTAGCCTTTAACCAGTGAGCTCTGGTCAAAGGAGCAGCCTGTTAAGCTATGACGTCCTGAAATACCCGTTTACAGGCACCCGGGTCAGGACGACCGGCGGCTTACGCCGCCAGTGCGTAGTTGTCGTCGTTTGCGACTATTGCTTGCAGCTTTGGATTAACGAGATTCGCTGCCATCTCGACATGCACCCAAGGGTTCGCCACCGGCGTCGAAGCCATGTCGTCCCCTTGCAGTTAAGTATATGGGGCCAGTCCGGCCTACTTCAAGGTTTTTATTCGCGGCGTTCAGCCGGCGTTGTGCTCGCGAAGGATGCGCTGCTTCTGCCGGTTCCAGTCGCGCTCCTTCTCGGTGGCTCGCTTGTCGAACATTTTCTTGCCTTTCACCAGCGCGATTTCGCACTTTACCTTGTTCTTTTTCCAGTACAGCGCCAGGGGCACGCAGGTGTGCCCGGTCTGGTTGACCTTGCCCATCAGCCTGGCGATTTCCTTGGCGTGCAGCAGCAGCTTGCGGTTGCGGGTCGGATCCGCAATCACATGGGTGGAGGCCGTATCGAGCGGGCTGATCTGCGCGTTGAAGAGGAAAGCTTCACCCTCCCTGAACAGCACGTAGGCCTCGGTAATCTGGCCCTTGCCGGCACGCAGGGACTTGACCTCCCAGCCCAGTAACTGGACGCCCGCCTCAAGGCGTTCTTCAATGTGATACTCGTGCCGGGCTTTCTTGTTGAGGGCAATGGTGCCCCCGGAGTTGGCCGGTTTCTTTTTGCTCATTGAATCGATCCGTTGGACATTCGGTGTCTGTTAATGGACGCAGACAAGAGGCGGATTGTAACCCAGGTCCCGATATCGGGTCACCAGCCGGGCGGGCCGGGGCGGATATCAGTTACAATCGGGAATCCATTCTGAACAGGGAATCGAATGCCGACACCATCGACCAATGCGGCCCTGGGCCTTTGGGCCGGACGCAGTACGTTTTTCTGGAGCGCCGCCGCCGCCACGATCGGGCTGGGCAACCTCTGGCACTTTCCGTGGCTGGCCAGTCAGTTCGGCGGTGGCTATTTCGTCCTCATGTACCTGTTTTTCCTGCTGGTGGTGACCTTGCCGCTGGTGATGGCGGAAAGTGCCCTGGGGCGGCATTCCCGCCATAACATGTCCCTTGCCATGGGGACCGAGGCCAAGGCCCGCAGGCTTTCTCCCCGCTGGCGCTGGGTTGGACGGATCAGCGTGCTCTCGGGCTTCCTGGTGTTGTCCATTACGCTGGTCATTGGCTCCATCTGCCTTGCCTATGTGTTCTATGGGGCCCTTGGCCGGTTCGCGGGCGCCACGCCGACGTCCATGACCGGTCTGTTGGGTCAGTTGGTGGAGAACCCCCACGAGTACCGCGGTTTCATGGCGTGGCACCTCTTTTTTATTGCCCTTGTCGGCGCGGTTGCGATACGACAGGTATCGGTCGAGCGTGCCTTCCGGCTGGTCGTGCCCATCGTCCTGATCCTGCTGATGCTGCTGGTGGGCTGGAGTCAGTGGCAGGGGCTGGCGAATGGCTCCCTGGAGGCGGTCGTGGGGTTCCGCTGGCAGGATGTGGGCTTCCGGAGTGTGTGGTTCGCCCTGTCCCATGCCTTCTACGCACTGGGGATCGGACTTGGCGTCTGGGCGGTACTGGGGGCGTTGATGGCCCCGGGCGCGCCGCTGAAGCGTTCTGTATTCGCGGTGGCGCTACTGGATACGGTGGTGGGCGTGATGGCGGGTGTTGTCATCTATGCCATTGCCCAGTCGATGGTCGACGCCGGTGATGCCCGTGGCTTCGGGCTGGTTTTCATTGCCCTGCCGGTGGGACTGGGCGGTTTCGAATACCACCAGCTTCTTTCAACGGCGGTATTTGCGGTGATCCTGCTGGTGGCCTGGACATCGGCCCTGGTCCTGGTGGAGGCGGTGGTTGCCTGGTTGCGGGAATGGCTGGTGTCGCCCCGCCCGGCCTCGGTGCTGCTGGTGCTGGTGTTTGCCTGGTTGCTGGGGCTGATCACGCTGTTTTCGTTCAATATCTGGTCCGACGTCCAGTTTGCGGGGCTGACGCCTTTCCGCTGGATCGAATGGGTGACCAGCGGTCTGCTGATCCCCTTTGTGGCCGCCGCCCTAGCCATATTCCTGGGCTGGCTGGCGCCGGTCGGTTACCTGACCGAACTGTTGGGGGCTCCCCAGGAATGGCTGGCCCGGCTCTGGCACTTTGCCTTGCGTTATCTGTTGCCGTTGCTCGTGGTGGTTGTAGGGTTGAGCTATTCCGTGGCATCGCTGCATCCGGTGTGCGAGAGCGCTGATATGATCTGGTGTGCGCAGTCGACCCATGACGTAACGTCTGGCCCGGAGAATGGATCTGCGGATTCTGGTGCTGAGGGCCAGCGTTCCCGTAGGCCTGGTCGGGCCGCTGATTTCTGATGGAGATGGGCCGAAAAATCCGGCCAGATCGGATATGATTGGCGCTTGAACCAACCCACAGGATTCTCAGTTTTCATGGCCCATCAGATCGACAAGAGTGCTCTGGTGATGCACTCGGCAGAGCGCATGTTTACGCTGGTTGACGACATTGTCAGCTATCCGGATTTCCTGCCCTGGTGCGCCGGGGCCCAGGTGCACGAACGCACCGACTCCCAGGTGCTGGCCTCCATCGACGTGGCCAAGGGTGGTATCCGGCACCGCCTGACCACCCGCAATGAACTTGCCTCGCCGGAACGTATCGAGATGTCCCTGGTGGACGGACCGTTCCGGAACCTGAAGGGGTACTGGTACTTCACGCCCCTGGACAGTCAGGCCTGCAAGGTCACCCTGCAACTGGATTTCGAGTTTTCCGGATCCCTGTCCCGGATGACCTTTGGTCCGGTATTCAATCAGGCCGCCAACAGCATGGTGGAGGCCTTCTGCCGTCGGGCGAACGAAGTCTACGCTGAGGTGGTGAGTCGCTGATGTGGGTGGAAGTGGCTTATGCAACGCCGGAGCGTCAGGAGATCGTGCCGGTGCAGGTGGAGGAGGGGGCGACCATGCTGGAGGCCGTTCGCCGTTCCGGAATCGAAGACCTGTTCCCGGGCCTTGATCCCGAAGCGGTGGATATGGGGATCTTCGGCAAGGTGGTAAAAAAGCCAGCCGGGCATATACTGCGGGAAGGTGATCGTATCGAGCTGTACCGACCGCTCAGGATTGACCCCAAGCAGGCCCGGATGAATCGGGCCCGCAAGAAGAAAGAAGGCTGAGAGCGTTGCCGTCAGTAGGCAGGTAGGTCCTCAAGCATTTCCTTGTCAAGGTGTGTGAACCTATCGTCTTCATAGTGGACGGTCACTTTCTGTTTCCGTATTTTTCCGCCAGCCTCCTGGAAGGTATAGATGTAGTACTCGACCGAGGTGTCCGCCGGATTGAGCGTCAGGGGGGTGCCGAGGGCGGAATGCACCTGGGAGCGCGACATGCCCGGTTCAAGCAGGGCGATTTCCTCGTCGGTGACGATGTTGCCCTGCTGGACGTTGATCTTGTAAACGCCGGGGAATACGCAGCCGGCAAGCAGGGTCAGCAGGAGGATGGGTACAACTTTATGGATCAGGTGCATCAGGAACAGAAGTCCTTTTAGCCGGAAATGAAACGGTTTATGAGACAAAATATGGCGGTATAATACCGGAAGCACTGAACACACCAAAGAGCGAAGAGCATTATGTCATCTGAAAACGCCGAACTGCGCAAGGTGGGTCTGAAAGTCACTCTGCCACGAGTGAAGATCTTCAATATCCTGGAGACGTCGGAAGAGCACCATCTGAGCGCTGAGGACGTCTACAAGAAGTTGCTGGATCAGGGTGACGACGTTGGGCTCGCGACGGTTTACCGGGTGCTGACCCAGTTTGAAGCAGCGGGACTGGTGCTGCGACATAACTTTGAGGGTGGCCACGCGGTCTTTGAGATGGCCGGGGACGATCACCATGACCACATGGTCTGTACCCAGACCGGCGAAGTCATCGAGTTCGTTGACGAAGTGATTGAAGAGCGCCAGAAGAAGATTGCGGAAGAGCACGGCTATGAAATCGTGGACCATAGCCTGATCCTCTACGTTAAGCCGATCAAGAAGTCCTGATACGCCAGCCTTCCAGGTAGCGGTCGCAACCCGTGGCCGCTACCCCTGTCCCTTCGTCTGTTCAGACATCCTGCCAAAAAAAAGAGCGCCGGGGCGGCGCTCGAAAAGCTCTCTGGTGAGAAGGGAGTCGATGAGAGCAACTTGAAAATCAGCGTTTATTTCAATGGTGGGTGGCCTGTCCCTTGGTGTACATCTCGCGGGCGTGGGCCAGTGTCTGCTCGGTCATGTCCACACCGCCCAGCATCCGGGCCACTTCACTGATGCGGCCCTGATCGTTCAGCGTTTCGATCTTCGAGAAGGTGGTGTCCGCCTCGGTGAACTTGCTGACGAACAGGTGCTGGTGGCTTTGCGCCGCCACCTGGGGCAGGTGGGTCACGCAGATGATCTGGCCACTTTCCCCCAGTGAGCGCAGCAGCCGGCCCACGACTTCCGCCGTGCCGCCACCAATGCCCACATCCACCTCGTCGAACACCAGGGTGGGTGTGGTGGACGTCTGGGCCACTACCACCTGGATGGCCAGGCTGATACGGGACAGTTCGCCACCGGAGGCCACCTTGGCCAGGGGGCGTGCGGGCTGACCCGGGTTCGCGCTGATCAGGAACTCGATGTCTTCGTTACCCGCCGGGCTGGGTTCCTGGTTCCGGGTATCAAGCTGACTGGTGAATTGCATGGTCGGCATGCCCAGTTCCGCAAGTTCCTGGCCCACGCGCTGGTCCAGTGTGGCCGCCCCCTCGCGGCGGGCCCTGGACAGTTTGTCGGCCACCGTCTGGTAGGCCTGACGATAGTTCTCCACGTCGGCTTCCAGTTGCTCCAGGCTGCCTTCGCTGCCATCCAGTTCGGCCAGTTCCTCACCCAGGCGCTGGTGCAGATCCGGCAGTTCCTCCGGCTGGATGCGGTGCTTGCGGGCCAGCTGGTAAATGGCGCTGAGTCGATCCTCCACTTCCTGCAGGCGCTCCGGGTCCGCCTCGTAATCCTCCACGAAATGGACCAGGTTGTTGCCGGCCTCCGATAACTGGATCTGTGCTTCGTTGAGCATCTGGATGGTGTCGGCCAGGGCCGGTACCTGGACCGGCAGTTGCTCGAGTTGCTGCAGGGCCTGGCGTACCATGTCGGCGGCGCTGGTTTCATCCTCGGAGCACAGCATGGCAGCATGGTGGCTGTGCTGGCGCACGGTTTCCGCGTGGCTGAGCTGTTCCTGTTCCTGCTCAAGGCGCGCCTGCTCGTCCTCCTCAAGGGCGAGGCGGTCCAGTTCGTCGACCTGGTAGCGCAGGAGCTGCAACCGGGCTTCGGTTTCATCCGCGTTCTGCTGTCGGCTGATCAGCCGTTCCCGGGCCTGGTGCCACTGTTTCCAGGCCAGGCGGGTCTTGATGGCCAGATCTTCGGAGCCGGAGAATTCGTCCAGCAGTCGACGGTGGGTGTCCTTCTTCAGGAGAGACTGGTGCTGGTGCTGGCTATGAATGTCCATCAATGTGGCGCCCAGTTCCTTCAACTGGTTCAGCGGGCAGGGCTGTCCATTGATGTAGGCGCGGGAGCGGCCATCCCGACCGATCACCCGCCGCAGGATGCAGTCGTTGCCGTCATCCAGGTCCTGATCCTCCAACCACTCCCGGGCTTCGGCAATCCGGGCAATGTCGAAGGTGGCGGTGATATCCGCCCGCTTGGCGCCATGGCGAACAGCACTGGCATCGCCACGGCCTCCCATGGCCAGCCCGAGTGCATCCAGCACGATGGACTTGCCGGCGCCGGTTTCCCCGGTGAGGGCGGTCATGCCCTTCTGGAACTGGAGTTCGACGCGTTCGGCAATGGCGTAGTTGGAAACCGTGAGTTGAGTCAGCATGTGGTGTCTCCCTGAGTCACGAACACTGTTGAAACATACAGTGACTGTGAATATATACAGCAAAATCACTGTATGCAAATCCAGTGTGGTGAATTCTGTGAAACAGTCATGGTTGAAAGCGTTTATTTGGGCCCCATATCCGATGGCAATTCACCATCATTGGGTAACGGCGCGGCCATGGTCGCGCGCAGGAATAACCGGGAGTAGCTGATGAGCGCTGACGAAAATCGCAACGAAAATGTCGATGAAGAGCTGAAAGCGGAGGAGCGGGCCGGTGAGCCGGTGTCCGAGCAGCAGCCGGGCGAGACCTCCTCACCGGAGGAGGACGCCGATTCCATGGAAGCCCGCGTCCAGGAACTGAAGGACCAGGTGCTCAGGAGCCAGGCGGAAATGCAGAACGTGCGCCGCCGGGCGGAGATCGACGTGGAGAAAGCCCACAAGTTTGCCCTGGAAAAGTTCGTCAAGGAACTGCTGCCGGTGGCCGACAGCCTTGAAAAGGCCGTTGAGAGCACAGAGGGAAAGCAGGAATCCGACGACGTTGTCACGTCCATCCGGGAAGGGGTGGAAATGACCCTGGACCTGTTCCTTAAGAGTCTGGGCAAGTTCAACGTGCAGCAGTTGAACCCGGTGGGCGAACCCTTTGACCCGCAGCTGCACGAAGCCATGTCCATGGTGCCGGCGCCGGACGCCGAGCCCAATTCCGTGGTGGCCGTGGTGCAGAAGGGTTACACCCTGAACGAGCGTCTGGTGCGTCCGGCCATGGTGGTGGTCGCCAAGGCTGAGGATGCGCCAAAAATCGACGAGCAGGCTTGAAAAGTCAGCGTCGGAGCCAATATAGGCAGGTAACAGTCAAGACACGGTCCCTGGTGGGCCGGAAAAGAATCAGGTGAATCCGGATCAGGCAGCATCCGGACTGAACAGCTAACTGGAGTGATTTCATGAGCAAGATTATCGGTATCGACCTGGGCACGACCAACTCCTGTGTTGCCATCATGGATGGCGACAAGGTCAAGGTGATCGAGAACGCAGAGGGCGATCGCACCACGCCTTCCATCATCGCGTACACCGACGATGGTGAAACGCTGGTTGGCCAGTCCGCCAAGCGTCAGGCGGTGACCAACCCCCACAATACGCTGTATGCCATCAAGCGTCTGATCGGTCGTCGCTTCGAGGACGATGTGGTTCAGAAGGACATCAAGATGGTGCCCTACAAGATCACCAAGGCGGACAATGGTGACGCCTGGGTTGAGGTGAAAGACGAAAAGATGGCACCGCCCCAGGTGTCCGCGGAAGTCCTGAAAAAGATGAAGAAGACCGCCGAGGACTACCTGGGCGAGAAGGTGACCGAAGCGGTCATCACCGTGCCGGCGTACTTCAACGACAGCCAGCGTCAGGCCACCAAGGACGCCGGCAAGATTGCCGGCCTGGAAGTGAAGCGGATCATCAACGAGCCGACCGCTGCGGCACTGGCCTATGGCATGGACAAGCAGAGCGGTGACCGCACCGTGGCTGTCTATGACCTGGGTGGTGGTACCTTTGACCTGTCCATCATCGAGATCGCCGATGTGGACGGTGAGCACCAGTTCGAGGTTCTGGCCACCAACGGTGACACCTTCCTGGGTGGTGAAGACTTTGACCTGAAGATCATCGAATACCTGGCGGACCAGTTCAAGAAGGACAGCGGCATCGACCTGCGCGGTGACTCCCTGGCGATGCAGCGCCTGAAGGAAGCCGGCGAGAAGGCCAAGATCGAGCTGTCCAGCAGCCAGCAGACCGACGTCAACCTGCCGTACATCACGGCTGACCAGGCTGGTCCGAAACACATGAACGTCAAGCTGACCCGGGCCAAGCTCGAGGCGTTAGTGGAAGAACTGGTCGAGCGCAGCCTGGAGCCCTGTAAGGTGGCCCTGAAGGATGCCGGCCTGTCCGCCAACGAGGTTGACGAGGTGATCCTGGTGGGTGGTCAGACCCGTATGCCGATGGTGCAGGAGAAGGTGAAGAACTTCTTCGGCAAGGAAGCGCGGAAAGACGTCAACCCGGACGAAGCCGTGGCCATTGGTGCCGCCATCCAGGGTGCGGTCCTGTCAGGCGACGTGAAGGACGTTCTGCTGCTGGACGTGACCCCGCTGACCCTGGGCATCGAAACCATGGGTGGTGTAGCCACGCCGCTGATCGAGAAGAACACCACGATTCCGACCAAGAAGTCCCAGACTTTCTCCACGGCGGAAGACAATCAGACCGCCGTGACCATTCATGTGGTCCAGGGTGAGCGCAAGCAGGCGACCCAGAACAAGTCGCTGGGCCGCTTCGACCTGGCGGACATTCCGCCGGCGCCCCGTGGCGTGCCGCAGATCGAAGTGACCTTCGACATCGACGCCAACGGTATCCTGAACGTGTCCGCGAAGGACAAGGCAACCGGCAAGGAACAGTCCATCGTGATCAAGGCCTCTTCCGGTCTTAACGACGACGAGATTGAGAAGATGGTCAGCGATGCTGAGGCCAATGCCGAGGAAGATCGCAAGTTCGAGGAACTGGTCCAGGCCCGTAACCAGGGCGATGCCATGGTCCACACCGTGCGCAAGACCCTGAATGATGCCGGTGACAAGGTCACCGACAGCGAGAAGGAGAACATCGAGTCAGCCATCAAGGAACTCGAGGAAGCGCTGGAAGGCTCCGACAAGGACGACATCGAAGCGAAGACCCAGAAGCTGACCGAAGTATCCGGTGAGCTGGCCCAGAAAATGTACGCCGACCAGGGCGAACAGGCCCAGCAGGCCGGCGGCGAAGAGCAGGCCAGTGGCAGCTCCGATGACGCCGTCGACGCTGAGTTCGAGGAAGTCAAGGACGACGACAAGCGCTAAGCGTTTCGTCCGGTCCGGCAAGAACGCGGGGGTTGTCGCCCCCGCGTTTTCTGCGTTTGAGAATGGCGGGTTTCCGGATACCCGGAGGCCCGGATCTGAATAGCACAGACAGGTTTTTCAACAAGGTTTTCCAGAATGGCCAAACGTGACTACTACGACGTTCTCGGGGTATCCCGGGATACGGACGAGAAGGAGATCAAGCGGGCCTACCGCAAGCTCGCCATGAAGTACCATCCGGACCGTAACCCGGACGACGCCGAAGCCGAGGCGAAGTTCAAGGAGGCCACGGAAGCCTACGACGTGCTGATGGACACCAACAAGCGCGCCGCCTATGACCAGTTCGGCCATGCCGGCGTGGATGGTCAGGCCGGCGGGGCCGGTGGCTTCGGTGGCGGTGGCGCCAGCTTCTCCGACATCTTCGGGGATGTATTCGGTGATATCTTCGGTGGCGGCGGCCGGGGTCGCAGCAACCGGGGCGCCGACCTGCGCTATACCCTGGAACTTGACCTGGAGGAGGCCGTCCACGGCACCACGGTGAAGATTCGGGTGCCTGGCCATGTGGAGTGTGACCTGTGCGAAGGTAGTGGGGCCGCCAAGGGCTCCAGGCCGGAGATCTGCGGTACCTGTAAGGGCATGGGGCAGGTTCGCATGCAGCAGGGCTTCTTCACGGTCCAGCAGGCGTGTCCCACCTGTCGCGGTAGCGGCCAGATTATCAAGGATCCATGTAGCAAGTGTCATGGCGCCGGGCGCCTCCAGGAAGAGAAGACCCTGTCCGTCAAGGTGCCACCGGGTGTCGATACCGGCGACCGGATCCGGCTGTCCGGAGAAGGGGAGATGGGCATTGATGGCGCACCGGCCGGCGACCTGTACGTGCAGATCGCGGTCCGCGAACACTCCATCTTCACCCGTGATGGTCGCAACCTCTATTGCGAAGTACCCATCAGTATCGTGGACGCCGCCCTCGGCGGTGAGCTGGAAGTGCCAACACTGGATGGCCGCGTGAAGCTCAAGATTCCGCCGGAAACCCAGACCGGCAAGCTGTTCCGCCTGCGAAACAAGGGGGTTTCTCCGGTTCGTGGCGGTCCTGCGGGTGATCTGCTGTGCCGGGTGATGGTGGAAACGCCGGTCAACCTGACCAAAAAGCAGAAGGATCTGATGGAGCAGTTCCAGGAAACCCTGGACGGCAACAACGGCAACAACCATGGACCCCGGAAAACCTCCTGGTTTGAGGGTGTGAAGAGCTTCTTTGACGAAATGAAATTCTGAGGTCTGCCATGACAAGGATTGCGGTAACCGGCGCGGCCGGTCGAATGGGCAAGGTGCTGATCGAAGCCATTGACGAGGCGGATGATCTGTCCCTGGGCGCTGCCATCGTCCATCCGGAAAGCTCGCTGGTGGGCGCGGATGCTGGTGAAATGGCCGGCATCGGCAAGAATGGCGTGGCCCTGGCTGGAAGCATCGCCGATGTGAAGGATGCATTCGATGTCCTGATCGATTTCACCTTCCCGGACCTGACCCTGGAGAACCTGGAGTTCTGCAGCCAGAACGGCAAGTCGGTGATTATCGGTACCACCGGCATGACGGACGCCGAGAAGGAGCAGGTCAAGGTGGCGGCCGACCGGGTGCCCGTGGTGTTTGCGCCCAATATGAGCGTGGGCATCAACGTAGTGCTGAACCTGCTGCAGACGGCAGCGTCCGTACTGGGCGATGACTATGATGTCGAGATCATCGAGACCCATCACCGCCACAAGAAGGACGCTCCCTCCGGCACCGCCCTGCGTCTCGGCGAGGCCGTTGCCGATGCCCTCGGGCGGGATCTGAAGGAATGCGCCGTCTACGGTCGTGAAGGCTTTACCGGCGAGCGCCCCCAGAAGGAAATCGGTTTCGAGACCATCCGGGCCGGGGATGTGGTGGGCGACCACACCGTGCTGTTTGCCACTATGGGCGAGCGCATCGAGATCACCCACAAGGCCAGCAGCCGCATGACCTTTGCCAAGGGCGCCATCCGTGCAGCCCACTGGCTGCAGGGCAGGCCCGCCGGTCTGTACGATATGCAGGATGTGTTGTCCCTGAAAGACTGATTTTGGCCACGGAACCCACGGAAGGACACGGAAGGAAAAAAGATGAAGGATTTCGTGGCCAATAACGTCTTTATCTTTTTTGTTTTTTCCGTGTTCTTCCGTGGATTCCGTGGCAAGCAAGGTCTTTCAGATGGACACAGATCGTCATATTTCCTACAATAAGGCGATTTAACTGCACCAAGCGTAGCCTGAAGACAAAGCCCGCCCGGGATTCCGGATGACTTCCGAGGGCGGATACAAGAGCGGGACGGGGCAACACCCCCTCTCGCTTTTTTGCGACCTGAATTTGCGCTTGCGTTCCCGTTTGCCCAAACGAACCCGATTGAGGATACACGCCTTGAGTACACCAGCCATCCTTGCACTCGCAGACGGAAGCCTGTTTCACGGAGTCGCCATCGGCGCCGACGGCGAAACCAGTGGTGAGGTGGTTTTCAATACCGCCATGACCGGCTACCAGGAGATCCTCACGGACCCGTCCTACGCCCGTCAGATCGTGACCCTGACCTATCCTCATATTGGTAATACCGGCATCAATGACGAGGATGTGGAATCCGACGATATCCACGCCGCCGGCCTGATTATCCGTGACCTGCCGCTGCTGGCCAGTAATTGGCGCAGCCAGAAGACCCTGTCCGACTACCTGAAGGAAAACAACCGCATCGGCATCGCCGGCATCGACACCCGGCGCCTGACCCGCATCCTGCGGGACAAGGGCTCCCAGGATGGCGCCATCGTGGCGGGCGAGGGCGCTACCGCTGAGCGAGCCCTGGAGCTGGCGAAGGCCTTCCCCGGGCTCAAGGGCATGGACCTGGCCAAGGAAGTGTGCCGCAAGGATACCTGGACCTGGGATGAAACCGAATGGGTGCTGGGTGAGGGCTATGGCAAGCGCACCGAGAGCCGTTTCAAGGTTGTGGCCTGGGACTACGGCGTGAAGAAGAACATCCTCCGCATGCTGGCCAGCCGTGGCTGTGACCTGACCATCGTGCCGGCCCAGACCCCGGCATCGGACGTGCTGGCCATGAATCCGGACGGGGTGTTCCTCTCCAATGGCCCCGGCGACCCGGAGCCCTGCGATTACGCCATCAAGGCGATCAGCGAGGTGCTGGAAACCGAGGTACCGGTCTTCGGCATCTGCCTGGGGCACCAGTTGCTGGCGCTGGCCAGTGGCGCCAGGTCCGTGAAGATGGGCCATGGTCACCATGGTGCCAACCACCCGGTACAGAACCTGAGGGATGGCACGGTGATGATCACCAGCCAGAACCACGGCTTCGCGGTGGACGAGACCACGCTGCCCGACAACGTTGAGGCGACCCACAAGTCCCTGTTCGACGGCTCGCTCCAGGGCATCCGACGCACGGACAAGCCGGCATTCAGCTTCCAGGGACACCCGGAAGCCAGCCCGGGGCCCCATGATGTGGCTCCGCTGTTTGACGAGTTTATCCGGCTGATGGAAGCACGGTCCGCGTAAGCGGACGCCCGACACAGCGTTGCCGAAAGGCCCTACGAATCTGAATTTTGCTGACAGGTTGACTGAGAAATGCCAAAGCGGACCGACATCAAGAGCATCCTGATCCTGGGCGCTGGCCCCATTGTGATTGGCCAGGCGTGTGAGTTTGACTATTCCGGGGCCCAGGCCTGCAAGGCCCTGCGTGAAGAGGGGTTCCGGGTGATCCTGGTGAACTCGAACCCGGCCACCATCATGACCGACCCGGCCATGGCCGACGCCACCTATATTGAGCCGATCACCTGGAAGACCGTCGAGAAGATCATCGAGAAGGAGCAGCCGGATGCGCTGTTGCCCACCATGGGCGGCCAGACCGCGCTGAACTGCGCCCTGGACCTGGAAAAGCACGGTATCCTGGAAAAACACGGCGTCGAGATGATCGGTGCCAACGCCGATACCATCGACAAGGCCGAGGACCGGGACCGTTTCGACAAGGCCATGAAGCGGATCGGGCTGGAGTGCCCCAAGGCCACCATGGCCCATTCCATGGAAGAAGCCTGGCAGGTGGCCGATGAGATCGGCTTCCCCTGCATTATCCGGCCGTCCTTCACCATGGGGGGCTCCGGGGGCGGTATTGCCTACAACCGGGAAGAGTTCGAGGAGATCTGCACCCGGGGACTGGACCTGTCCCCCACCAATGAGTTGCTGATCGATGAGTCGCTCATCGGCTGGAAGGAATACGAGATGGAGGTCGTTCGGGACAAGAACGACAACTGCATCATCGTCTGCGCCATCGAGAACTTCGACGCCATGGGTGTACACACCGGTGACTCCATCACCGTAGCCCCGGCCCAGACCCTCACCGACAAGGAATACCAGATCATGCGGAACGCCTCGCTGGCGGTGCTGCGTGAAATCGGTGTCGAGACGGGTGGCTCCAACGTACAGTTCGGCGTCAACCCGGACAACGGCCGCATGGTGGTCATCGAGATGAACCCGCGGGTGTCCCGTTCCTCGGCCCTGGCCTCCAAGGCCACCGGCTTCCCCATTGCCAAGGTGGCGGCCAAGCTGGCCGTGGGGTACACCCTGGATGAGCTGCAGAACGACATCACCGGCGGTATTACCCCGGCGTCCTTCGAGCCCAGTATCGACTATGTGGTCACCAAGATTCCCCGCTTCACCTTCGAGAAGTTCCCCCAGGCGGACGCCCGCCTGACCACCCAGATGAAGTCCGTGGGTGAGGTGATGGCCATCGGTCGCACCTTCCAGGAGTCCATGCAGAAAGCCCTCCGTGGCCTGGAAGTGGGCTCGGAAGGGTTCGAGGAAAAGGTGGACCTGGACAGCACCAGCGGTCGCGAAACCCTGATCAAGGAGCTGAACGTGCCGGGTGCGGAACGCATCTGGTACATCGGCGAGGCTTTCCGCGCCGGTATGACCGTGGACGAAGTGTTCCGTCACACCAAGGTGGATCCCTGGTACCTGGTGCAGATTGAAGATCTGATCCTGGAAGAGGCGTCCCTGAAAACGGCCGGTACTTCCGACATCGATCGGGACACCCTGTTCCGCCTCAAGCGCAAGGGCTTCTCCGATGGCCGCCTGGCCAAACTGCTGGGTATCTCCGAAGTATCGCTGCGCAAACTGCGCCATGAGCTGGACGTGCGCCCGGTGTACAAGCGGGTGGACACCTGTGCCGCCGAGTTTGCGTCCTCCACCGCCTACATGTACTCCACCTACGAGGAGGAGTGCGAGGCGGACATCTCCGACCGGGAAAAAATCGTGGTCATCGGTGGCGGCCCCAACCGCATCGGCCAGGGCATCGAGTTTGATTACTGCTGTGTCCATGCCGCCCTGGCGATGCGCGAGGATGGCTATGAGACCATCATGATCAACTGTAACCCGGAGACCGTCTCCACCGACTACGACACCAGTGACCGGCTCTATTTCGAGCCCATCACCCTGGAAGACGTGCTGGAGATCGTCTACAAGGAGAAGCCCAAGGGGGTCATCGTACAATACGGCGGCCAGACGCCGCTGAAACTGGCCCGTGGCCTGGAAGCGGCCGGCGTGCCCATTATCGGTACCAGCCCGGATGCCATCGACCGCGCCGAGGACCGGGAGCGTTTCCAGCAGATGATTACCCGTCTGGGGCTGAAGCAGCCGGAAAACGCCACGGTGCGCAGCCATGAGGAAGGTGTCCTGGTGGCGCGGGAAATCGGTTACCCGCTGGTGGTTCGCCCGTCCTATGTGCTGGGTGGCCGTGCCATGGAAATTGTCTATAACGAAGAAGAGCTGGTGCGCTACATGCGCAATGCCGTGCTGGTGTCCAACGACAGCCCGGTGCTGCTGGATCATTTCCTCAATGCCGCCATCGAGGTGGATATCGACGCCATCTGTGACGGCGAGGACGTGGTCATTGGCGGTATCATGCAGCATATCGAGCAGGCTGGCGTGCATTCAGGGGATTCCGCCTGCTCCCTGCCGCCATACACCCTGCCGAAAGACGTGCAGGACGAGATGCGTGAAGCGGTCAGGAAAATGGCCCTGGAGCTGGATGTTGTGGGCCTGATGAACGTGCAGCTGGCCTGGCAGGACGGCGAGATCTACGTGATCGAGGTGAACCCCCGTGCGTCCCGGACGGTGCCATTCGTCTCCAAGGCGGTCGGTGTCTCCCTGGCCAAGGTAGCCGCCCGCTGCATGGCCGGCCGCAGCCTGAAGGAGCAGGGCTTTACCACCGAAATCGTACCAACCCACTACTCGGTGAAGGAATCGGTCTTCCCGTTCAACAAGTTCCCCGCGGTGGATCCGATCCTCGGGCCGGAGATGAAGTCCACCGGTGAAGTGATGGGCGTTGGAGACAGCTTTGACGAGGCCTTTGCCAAGGCAGCCCTGGCCGCCGGGGAGCGGTTGCCGGCCAAGGGCACGGCGTTTATCTCCGTGCGTGAAGTGGACAAGGCCGGTGTGGTCAAACTGGCCCGGGACCTGGTGGATGCCGGTTTCAGTCTGGTGGCCACCACGGGTACCGCCCGGGTCATCACTGAGGCCGGGATGGACGTGGAACGGGTCAACAAGGTGGGCGAAGGCCGTCCGCACATTGTGGATGCCATCAAGAACGGCCAGGTGCAACTGATCATCAACACCACGGAGGGGCGCAAGGCCATTGCGGATTCCGCCCAGATCCGCCAGTCGGCCCTCCAGCACAAAGTGACCTATACAACCACGCTGGCGGGTGGCGAAGCCTTCTGCCGCGCGATCAAATTCGGACCCGAGCGGACGGTACGCCGTCTGCAGGAACTGCATTCAGGAAAGTGACTATGACGACTCGAGTACCCATGACCATCAATGGTGAAGCACGCCTGCGGGAAGAGCTTCAGCAGCTCAAGTCTGTCGAGCGTCCCAAGGTGATCCAGGCCATCGCCGACGCCCGTGAGCACGGCGATCTCAAGGAGAACGCCGAGTACCATGCCGCCCGGGAACAGCAGGGCTTTATCGAGGGGCGGATCCAGGAGATCGAGAGCAAGCTGGGCGCCGCCCAGGTGATTGACGTCACCAGCATCGAGAACACCGGCAAGGTGATTTTCGGCACCACCGTCCACCTGCTCAACGTGGAAACGGACGAACAGGTGGTCTACCAGATCGTTGGCGAGGACGAGGCCGACATCAAGGGTGGCAAGATCTCCATTTCATCCCCGATTGCCCGGGCCCTGGTGGGCAAGAGCGAGGGCGATGTGGTGGCGATCCGCGTGCCTTCCGGCACCGTGGAATACGAAATTGAGGAAGTGGAGCATATTTGATCTTCAGAGAGTCGGGGTGGCTGTCAGGTCACCCCGAGTCCCGGAAGTTCAAGCGACGCTGGCCAGTTTTTCTTCCAGTGATTGAGGAAGGGGAACAGGCTCGAAGAGGTTGGCTGGATACAGATAGTCATCACCAGATTCATCAACGATGCGAATCATGGCCAGAGCGTCGGCGCGTTCGTCGCTGATGACTTCATAGAGCTTTCGGCGCTCCAGCGATACCTCATATCCGTCATTGTCTATACAGACTACAAAATGATGGGCCATAGTTAGTCCAGTAGCGATTTGATCTTGATTTCTCTCTTGCCGATGCCGCTTGCCTCATACCAATGGAGTTCGGCAAGGCATTCCAGACCGTTTGCCAATCTGATTTTCGCAAACCCCTTCCGTTTCCGCCAGTTTCCCTTTCCGTAGGCACGCACGAGTCGCTTCAGCTCTCGAATGCCTCTGCCTCGGGCAAAGGTTTCTGTATCTCTGATCGGGCTAACGACCTGAAAGTCCAATTTGTTCCATCCCTGGATAAATTTGTCACTAGATGTCGGGGCCCAGCTCCAGCCTGGTCAATTACTCCGGTGCCGGCCCGGTGACAGGGGTTTCACGTTGCCCGAGTCCTGGGGCGGTGGGTTGTCCGCCTTGTCGTGCAACAGCATGCCGATCTTGCGGTCGATGCCTTCCAGGGCATCGGCTATGCGCGAGAGCGTCGTACCCAGTTCACCGCTACCGCTCAGCGACGCTGGTGCCGGGGCCGGTGGTTCAAAGTCCGCCGAACTGGTGCTGGTGGGGATGGACGGTTTCCTGTCCGGATCAGGGGCATCGCCCAGCAGGTCCTTGCGGATTTCCTTGAGGTCGCGCCGGTCCAGCACATCACGCTCATCGGAGTAGGCGCACATCATCAGCCCGTCACAGAGTTTGTTGATCACCCGTGGGATGCCGGCGCTCATGGCAAAGATATCGTGGACCATGGCTTCGTCGAACAGTGGGGCGCCCTTGTGGCCGGCCACCAGCAGGCGGTAGTCGATGTACTCGCCGGTTTCCTTCTCGGACAGTCCTTCCAGGTGGAAGAACAGTTTTACCCGCTGTGAAAGCTGCTGGATCTTGTGGATGTGATCCTTGAGTTCCGGCTGGCCCAGCAGGATCACCCGCATGGCGGGGCCGCCCAGGCCCTCCAGGCCCGCCAGCATGCGGATATCCTCAAGGTTTTCCTTGGTCAGGTTCTGGGCTTCGTCCACGGCCAGTACCACCGGTGTCCCGCGATCCGCCATCATCTGCAGGTAGTCCATGATGGCGAACAGCATGGTGACCTTGCTGTCCATTTCGGTCTTGATGCCCGCCTGGTGGATCAGCAGGCGGAAGAAATCGTCGGATTTCAGGTTGGTGTAGGACACGTGCAGCAGTTTCAGGTTGCCGTCCAGGCTGCGAATGGTCTTCTTGAGCAGGGTTGTCTTGCCCGAGCCGATTTCACCACTGATAACCACAAACCCTTCCGGACTCCAGATGGCGGAGTTCATGTACACGAACGCCCGGGAGTGCTGCTGGCTCATATAGACAAAATCATCTTCCGGGGTCATCCGGAAGGGGTGTCGGCGTAATCCGAAGTGTTCGAGGTACATGTTGCTCGTCCGTCGTGGTCAGGCCAGGCGAATCATCTCGTTCTGGTGCAGTTTGATTCGATCCGGCTTATATTCCTCGTAACTCTGGCTCACCGTGCCAAAGCGAAAGTCCCCCAGCAAGCGTTCCAGTCGACCGTAACATTTATCCAGGTTGGTGTAGTGGCGAAAACGGGAGAACCAGCTGGCGTCGTTGTACCTGGGCTGGTCCGGATCGATTTCCCACGGGTGCAGGTAGAACATTTGTGGTTGGGTGTCCCCGGCGCTGGCCATCCGGAACAGGTGCCGGAACAGCGGGTAGGGAAACTGCCGGAAATAGCCGCCCCCCGCAGCCGGGATATTCATCCGGAACAGCTTCGCCGTGGTCAGCGGAAACTCCCTCAGGGCAACGCCCGTACTGGTCTGGATGGTATAGGGGGTCTTGGGCGAATCCGGTATGCCATACCGGTCATGGTGGATGGGGAATATACTGGAATCCCAGGTGAAGCCGAGCTCCGCCAGGATGTCCAGGGCCCACAGGGATTCCCGGGTGATGGAGTAGCTGGCCGCCCGGTACCCCGTGACCGGCTGCTGGATGATATCTTCCAGTATCGCCTTGGATTTTCGGGTTTCCTCGGTGAACACCGCCGGGGTCTGGTTGTAGACCAGTTGATGGCTGTAACCGTGGGACGCTATTTCGTGCCCGTGGTCGGCCAGCTTGCGGATCAGCGCCGGATAACGTTCGGCCACCCATCCCAGCACGAAGAAAGTGCATTTGACCTGGCGCCGGTCGAACAACTCCAGCAGTCGCTCCGTGTTCTGTTCCACGCGGGACGGAAGTGTTCCCCAGTCTTCGGGGGCAATCACACCGGACAGGGCGGCTACGTGAAAATAGTCCTCCACATCGACACTCAGCGCGTGCAGAGTCCCTGCGCGGCGGCCGTCCTCTCGGGCGGTCGCTTGAACTGGTTCCGTCATAGGAGGCTCCGTTCTCCGTCTCCCTAAAAAACCACAACAGGATCTATCCAGATCCTGGATCCGTTCAAATAGTAGCCTTAACGGACCTGCTTGTCATCGCCATTCACGATCGACTTTCGAACATTGTCGCATGACAACGTAAATAGTTGTAAAATTCCGTTACGGATTGATACATGGCACCTTGAGATTGTCATATGTCAGGCGCAAAATGAATTTTAGGAAATAAAGCTCTCACGCGTCGTCTGACAGATTCGGTTAGCTGCGGGTCGAACTGGTAGGTCTCGCTTCTTGCCAGTGCCGGCCCATCGAGTTTTATAGAGACGACAAGGATGTTTGGTGTGTCCTATATACGCATCAGAAAGCATTACCTGCATCTTCCATACCTGGTGCTTGGCGCCCTGGAATTTGCGGTACTTTTCGGAACATTTTACCTGCTGGGGTTCGTGCTGGACCAGGTGGGCGGATATGGTTCGGGTTTTGATACCGGTGCCGCGTCCGCGCTGCTGTTTGCCCTTGTCATGAGTTGCGGCACCCTGGCCATGGGCGTGTATTTCGCCATGGTGCGGGAAGGTTTTGCCTCCATGTTCTTCCGCACCCTGGTCGCCTTCTGTTTCCTCGGCGGGCTTGCCCTGACAATTCTCTATATGGTCCTGCCCAATGTCAGCCCGGGCAGCGACAAGCTGTTTCTGGCGGTCTTGCTGGCCATTCTCCTGGTCACTGTCATCCGGCAGCTCTTCCTCAAGGTGGTGGATTCCGACCAGCTGGCCCGGCGCGTGGTGATCTATGGCGGTGGCGAGTTCGCCGAATCGCTGATGACGGATTACCAGACCAACCTGAAAGCCTCGGGTATTCGCATCATGGGGTGTATCCCCGACTCCGCCGACCCCAGGGTGGATCGCCGTCACCATTTGCCCGCACCCACGGATTTCTTCGAGTTCTGTCAGCAGAACCGGATCTCGGAGATCGTTATTTGCCAGCAGGAGCGCCGCCGCAGTGAAGGGGGGCAGCTCCCGGTGGATTCCTTGATGGAATGCAAGCTTCGTGGCATCGAGGTGACCGACGCCGTGGCCTTTTACGAGCGTGAGCTGAAAAAGGCCCGGCTGGAGCTGGTCCATCCGTCCTGGATTCTGTTCTCCGACGGCTTCAAGGCCTCCAAGTCACGGGATATGACAAAGAGAGTGGTGGACCTGGTTATCGCGCTTTTGCTCACCGTGGTGCTGGCGCCATTCATGGTATTGACCGCCCTGGCCGTTGTGCTGGAAAGTGGACGACCTATCCTTTATAGCCAGAACCGTGTCGGCGCCCGGGGCAAGCTCTTCCGGATCTACAAGTTCCGCAGCATGCGCCAGGACGCGGAAAAGGACGGCAAGGCCCGCTGGGCCTCCCAGAACGACAGTCGTGTGACCCGGGTTGGTGCTTTCATCCGCAATACCCGGCTGGATGAGCTGCCCCAGCTATGGAATGTGATCAAGGGGGAGATGAGCTTCGTCGGCCCCCGTCCGGAAAGGCCGGAGTTTGTCGAACAGTTAAAGGAACAGGTGCCATTCTATAACACCCGGCATTACGTGAAGCCGGGGCTTATGGGGTGGGCGCAGCTGAATTACCCCTACGGCGCCTCCATTGAGGACGCCCGGGGCAAGCTGGAATACGACCTGTATTACTCGAAGAACCACAGCATCGTGATGGATTTCCTGATCATGATCCAGACCGTTGAAGTGGTGCTACTGGGCAAAGGGGTGCGATAAACGATATGGATACCAAGCGGATAACAGTGCTGCAGACGGCCATCATGGTCATGCTGGCCAGTTTCCTGGCTGCCTGTGCCGGCGTACCAGAAGGGGGCAATAATCCGCCCGTGACGGCCACGGAACCGGAACCCTACCGCATTGGCGTGGGCGACACCGTGTCGATCCATGTGTGGCGGAATCCGGAGTTAAGCCAGAGCATTGTGGTTCGGCCTGACGGCAATATTTCCATGCCCCTGATGGGGGACGTGGAGGCCGAGGGGCTGAGGCCGGAGGACCTGGCGGCGGAAATCAGCGCAGGGCTGAGCGAAGTCATCCGCAGTCCGGAAGTGACGGTGATGGTCGACAGTCCGGTCAGCGCGGAATACCGCAACCGTGTGCGTATTACCGGTCAGGTGGGGCAGCCGATTTCCGTGGCCTACCGTCAGGGCATGACCGTGCTTGACCTGGTGCTGGAAGCCGGCGGTCTGACCCCGTTCGCTGCCGGGGATCGGGCGGTGATGCATCGCCATACCGGCGAAGAATACGAGAGCTTCAGTCTGGACCTGGAAGCCATCCTGGAAGATGGCGATATGAGGACCAATTACACCATCCAGCCGGGTGATGTGGTCAGCGTCCCACGCAAGACCTTGCTGCGCGGAGAACTCTGATGGACTGGCGGTACATTCTCGATATGATCAACGCGGTCAAGCTGGAGCTTTACCGCTATCGGGTGCTGGCCGCCATCATCTTCATGTGCGTGACGGCCGGGGTCCTGGGCCTGGGTTACGTGACGCCCAAGACCTACACCTCCGAGGCACTGCTGTACGCGGATTCCTCAACGATCCTCGAGCCATTGCTGCGCGGCAGTGCGGAGGTTACCCCCATTGACCGGGTCAATGAGGCCCGGGAGATGTTGCAGAGCCGGTCCTACCTGGAGCAGGTGGCCTTTGACTCGGGGCTGCTTGATGGCGGTGAAACGGATGTGGAGAAAAACGGCGTCACCGGTCGGCTCCGGGACACCCTCAACATGCGGGTGTCCAACCGCAATTTCCTTGAACTCAGTTATCGGAGCGGCGATCCGGATCAGTCGTTTCGTGTGCTGAGCGCCGCTCTGAACCGCTTCATCGAGCGCACCTCCAGCAAGAAGCGATCAGAGAGTGAGGGCGCCTATGAGTTCATCGACGCCCAGGTCAAGAGTTACAAGCGCCAGTTGGAAGAAGCGGAAGCCCGGCTCAAGGAGTTCCGGGCCAACAATCAGGATGGAACCCAGTCCAGCGTCCAGGCCAGAATCGAAAGTCTCAGAAGCGATATTGAGAACCTCAAGCTGGAAATCCAGCAGAGTGAACAGGAAGTTGAGCTGACCGCTTCCCAGCTTCAGGAGGAGCGGCCATACCGGTCGGTCAGTACCGGTGGCGGGTTATCGGAAGTGGACCAGAAGATTGCCCAGCTTGAGCAGACACTCTCCGACCTGAGGCTCCGGTACCACGACACCCATCCGGATGTTTCCTCCGTGCTGGGGCAACTTGAGGAGCTGCGGGCCCGGAAGGCCAGGGGCGATGTCGGGCAACGCAGTGTGGGGTCCAGCGAGGTAATCGAGAACCCGGTTTACGAACAGCTACGCCTGAAGTTGACCGATGCCCAGACCGACCTCGAAGTTCAGCGCAAGCGGCTTAAATCCCTGGAGAATCTTCTGGCAGAAGCCTTTGAGCGGGCCGAACGGGTGGCGGCCAATCAGGCGGAACTGTCCGAACTGACCCGTGACTACGATGTGACGAAAGGCGTGTATGAGGACATGTTGCAGCGCCGCGAGAAAGCCCGCCTGTCCATGACGCTGGATGTGCAGGGGCAGGGTGTGAGTTACCGGATCCAGGAGCCTGCCTCCTATCCCACCAAGTGGGATGGCCTGCAGTTGTACGAGGTGGGCATGGCGGGTCCGTTCCTGGGTGGAACCATGGTGTTGGGCCTGCTGGTGGCCCTGGTCATGTTCGATAACCGGGTCCGTTCCAGTCGGACGTTGCTGACGCAGCTTCCGGAAAACATCCCCGTGCTCGCATCCGTTCCGCACTACTCCAGTAGCTGGAAGGAACGTTTGCTTCGCAAGGATGTGATATTCATCGTTGGACTTCTGGTGGTGTTCATGGGCGTCTACCTGGCCATAATGGTATTCAGCATCCTCGATGTGACGCCGGCACAGATCATGGACACGATTACCGGGTCCGGCACCGGTCAGGGCGGTTAGAATTCATGGACAACAACAAGCTCTACAATGCTCTGCTGAAAACCCAGGAACGTCATCGTGCGGAACGGGCTGCCCAGGCAGCAGAGGTGGATGAGGTTCCCGAGGACTCCGGGCAGGAAGGTGTGGCAAACAACGCCGCGTCGGAACCGACCTATATCGGGCATACCTGGTCCGAAGAACCCGCTCGAACGGAGCGGTCCTATGCCGAACCGGGCCCCAACTGGACCATGGTGGAGGAAAAGCGGGAAAAACGCACACCGTCGGTCTATGACGCCTCAGTGTCACTGGACCTGATCGACAATCCCCGCCCCTGGACCCTGGACGATCTCAGGGAACGCAAGGTTATCTACCCGGGTATGGCCAACAAGGCCATCCTGGATGCGTTCCGCGAGATTCGCATCAAACTGCGCGACAGGGCCGGCGCCGTCAATTTTTCGGTGCTGATCTCCTCTCTGGGAAAAGAGGACAACTCGGTGCTGACCGCGTTTAACCTGGCGGCCACGTTCGCCATGGATGCCCAGAGTTCCGCGTTGCTGGTGGATTGCAATCCCTGGAACAGCGACCTGGGACATCTTGTCTCCTCTCCCATGAACCTGGGCGTCACGGACTTCGTGGCCGACAAATCCCTTAAGGTGAAGGACATCATCTACCCCAGTGGTGTGGATCGTCTCAGCGTGGTGCCCGCCGGTACCCAGTCCGCTTCCGCCGTGGAACTGTTCTCCGCCGTCAGGATGCGTGACCTGATGGGGGAGCTGAAAAGCCGTTACCCGGATCGTTTCCTGATCATCAATGCGCCACCACTCAAGGCCAGCACCGAAGCCCACATTCTGGTGCGGTATGCGAACCAGGTGGTGCTTGGCGTTCCCTTCGGCGAGGTCACCCCGGACGATATTGTCAGTTCTGTTGAAACGCTCGGGTCGGAGAAGTTCTCCGGCCTGGTTTTCCAGCAATGAGGTATGGCATGGAACGCGCTTTCCACAAACGGTGGCCCCGAGGCCATGTTGTGGCGACACTCGTGCTGCTGATGGGGCAGACTCCGGTGTCCTACGCCGCGGAAGACGGTCTGCCCGAGAGTCGCTACACCGCGACCACCACCCTGTTTTCGGACCTCACCCACACCCGATACGAAGATGACAACAACACCCGTGCCGGGGCCGGGATCAATGGTGATGTCGGCGCGGCGTTTACGTCCGGGCCGCACAGCCTGAATGGCCGCTATGGCGCGAGTCTCGAAACGGCGCGCAGCAGCGTTGGCAGGAGCAACGACGACAATTTCTGGCTGCGTGGCTCCTCAAGTTACAACTACTTCGAGCCCGGCAGTCGCTTCGATTTCAACGCCGGACACACCATACGGTCCGTGCGTAATGACACCGGTTTTGCCGTGGATAACTTTGACTACGATACCCAGAATGCGGTCAGTGCCGGCGCTGGTGTCAATTTCTATCCCGGTGACTTGACCACCTTCCGGGTGTCCGGCCAGGGGGGCAAAACCTGGGAAGAAGGGGACGTGCCAGACGGGGAGTCCGTCAGTGCGAACGCCACCCTGACTCGACAGGTGTCAGAGCTGAGTTCCGTTTTTCTTATGGCCACAAGGGCATGGGAGGAACAGGAAGACACCAACGACATCACAATTGACTCCGCCTCCGTCGGGCTGCAATCAATGCTAGAGGATGGATCGTTCAATCTGTCCACGGGCCTCTCCCGGGCTGAAAGTAATGGTTTTGAAAATGAGGCGATTATCGGTTCCCTAGAGCGAATCTGGGTAACCGACCTTGCCAACACGCGTTTCAGTTACGACCGCTCCCAGAGCAGTACCCTGCTGGACCTGGCCCTGGGTCCCATCTCTGGTCCGAGCTTTGAGGATGAATTCTCCATCCGATACCAAGGTGTTACGGTTCGGGACCAGGTGACCCTCTCCCACCGTTCCAGCCGGTTTTGTGACCTTTGCACGGTCAGTGTGGTCGCTCAGGTGGCGAAGGATGAAGAGGTCGCCACCAGCGATGAGATCTGGGAGTACCTTGCCGGACTGGGTGTTGGCTTCGAGGTGTCTGATCTGAAGACCCTGGACGTTGACTATCGCTGGGAGGCGGATGCCCTGGAGGAAAGGGGGCAGATTGATGACGAGATTCACCGGTTCAGCGTGACCTATCGGCACCGGCTGACCGAGCTGGCCTCCTGGGGAACCTCGTTCGAAACCGCGGTTACCCGTGGTGTTACGGATGAAGAAGAGTACCGGGCGAAGGTCTTTGTCACCCTCGGCTGGGACGGCATGGAATCGGCGTGGTAGCCAGACAGGCATCACCGCAAGGAATAACAGGGAAGACGCTGTGTTTGAGAACCGAAAGACCATACAACTCCCCGCGGATACGCCTCCCCAGCTCATGGTTGTGATTGACACGGAGGAGGAGTTCGACTGGAACGCGGACCCGGATCCGAAGGCTACTGCGGTCACCGCAATGGACCATATCCATCGGGCGCAGGATATTTTCAACGAGTATGGCATCGTGCCCTGCTACGTGGTGGATTACTCCATCGCCAGCCAGGAACGCAGCATCGCGCCCCTGAAGTCTTTCCTTGAGGCTGGCCAGTGTGAAATCGGCGCCCATCTGCATCCCTGGGTCAATCCGCCGGTGGAGGAATCGCTGTCCCGCTCCAACATGTACCCGGGCAACCTGCCCGAGAGCCTGGAGCGCCGGAAGCTGACGGAACTGCGGGATACCATCGCGGCTGCCTTCGGCACACCGCCCCATATCTACAAGGCGGGTCGCTACGGCTATGGTCCGAACACCACGGCCATCCTCAATGACCTGGGCTTCGATATTGACCTGTCCATCTGCCCACCACTGGATGCCAGGGGGGATGGCGGACCGGACTACCGTTACGAAAACGCCTGGCCGTTCTGGTACGGGCCGAACGACAACCGGGTGTTGGAACTGCCGGTGACCGGTGGCTTTGTCGGGGTGGCTGGTGGTTTGTCGCCTCCGATCTTTGACCTGGCCATGGCGTTCCGCAAATTGAAGGCGCCGGGCATCCTGTCACGGCTTGGCATTGTCGACCGGCTGATGCTGTCGCCGGAAGGGTTCCGGTCGTCCGAGCACATCAAGCTGACCCGCGACCTGTATCGTCGCGGGGTACGCACCTTTACCTGGAGCTTCCACAGCCCCAGTGTGGTTCCGGGCCACACCAGTTACGTGCGGGATGAGCAGCAACTCCGGGAGTTCCTGGACTCATTCCGGCAGTTCTTCGATTTCTTTTTTAACGAATTGGGTGGGGAGGCGTCGTCTCCCACCCGGTTAAAGACGCTGATGGAGAAGTTTGCATGAAAGTGCTTGGTATTTCGCCACTGGACAAGGACGCCACGGTCTCGGTTGTCGAAGACGGCCAGATCCTGTTCGCTGCTGGCGAGGAGCGATTCTCCCGGGTAAAGCAGCAGGACGGGTTCCCGCAGCTTGCCCTTGAGAAAGCCCTGGAGTACACCGGCAGCAGGATGAGTGATTTTGACCTGGTGTGTTACCCGTTCCTGAGCTGGGAGAACGAGGCCAAGCTTTTCACGCAGAACCTGGAGGACGAACGCGAGTTTATCCGCAGGTTCGAGCCCGCCGACCTTAACCGTCAGGTCAAGGAAGCGCTGACCCGGGTGCCGGATCGCAACGAACCGATCCATGGCCTGGAACACCCGAACGCCATCATGGAAAAGGGCTTTCTGCACAGCTCGTACTACTCCATGGCCGGCGCCCAGCGCCTTGCGTCCAACAACGCCGCCCTGAAAGGCTCCCGACACTGGGGTGAGGAGGCGACGGCCTCCTTCCAGAAGTGGGAAAAGGCCCTGGAGACCGGGTTGCAGCAAATGGGCTGGGACGGGCCGGTCAAGCGGATGGAGCACCATCTTTCCCACGCGGCCAACAGCTACCTGTGCAGCGGTTTTGACCGCGCCCTGTGCATCACCCTGGATGGTTATGGATCCGGCCTGGCCGGTTCCGCCAGCGAGGCGCGGGACGGCAAGATCCATCGGCTGCACGGTATCAGCTATCCCAATTCCCTGGGCACACTCTACGAGCATGTGACTTCCAGTCTTGGCTTCAAGCCCAGCCGCCACGAAGGCAAGATCGTCGGCCTGGCGTCCTACGGTGACCCGGCCATCCTGGGGGATATCCTGTTGGGCCGCATCCAGCAGGAGCCCGGGGACTACCGGATCTATGAGGCCAACAACGTCTACTTCTCCCGTTACCTGGCGTCCAAGTTTCCGAAGATTGATGTGGCGGCGGCCTACCAGCATGCCCTGGAAGTGGTGGCCACCAACTATGTACGCCATTGGGTGGAGAAAACCGGCATCGACACGGTAGTGCTGTCCGGTGGTGTGACCGCCAACGTCAAGCTGAACCAGCGTATTTTCGAGCTTGAGGGGGTCAACCACATCTTCGTGTACCCGAACATGGGCGACGGCGGTTGCGGCACGGGGGCCGCGCTCTATCACAGCTGGCCGGGGGGCGTGAAGGAGTCCATCTCCAGCGCCTACTTCGGGCCTGATTACAGCGAGCGGGACATCGAGGCCGCCCTGGAGGCGGAAGGGCTGTCGTATACCCGGCCCAACAACCTGGCCGCGGAAGTGGCCGCGCTGATCCACAGTGGCGAGGTGGTTGCCCGTTTCGATGGACGCATGGAATACGGCCCCAGGGCCCTGGGCAACCGCTCGATTCTCTACCATGCCAGCGAGCCGGAAGTGAACCAGTGGCTGAACAAGCGTCTCGGGCGCACCGAATTCATGCCATTCGCCCCGGTCACCCTCTACGAAGCCCGGGAGAAGTGCTACCACGGCATTCGCGGTGCCGAGCACAGCGCGGAATTCATGACCATTACTTTCGACTGCACCGATTTCATGCGGGAGAACTGCCCGGCAGCGGTTCATGTGGACGGCACCGCCCGACCGCAACTGGTGCGCCGGGAGGTGAACCCGGGATATTACGATATCCTCAAGGAGTACGAGAAGATCAGCGGCGTGCCAAGCCTGATCAACACCAGTTTCAACATGCATGAAGAGCCCATCGTGAGTTCGCCGTCGGATGCGGTCAGGGCCTTTGTGCAGGGCGCGCTGGATTACCTGGCTATTGGTCCATTCCTGGTCAAGCAGCCCAATCCGGCCCACTGACCTATTACAGCGGGCGGAGTAGGGTGCTGATGACAGCAGACAAGCTGGAAGTTAGCCAGGAGCCAGTCGTCACCCCCGAGCAGCTACGGGAGGAATGGGAAGATCTGGAAAGCCGGTCGGCTCCCACGGTGTTCCTGTCGTGGCAGTGGCTGGGGCACTGGCTTGAGGTGTACCAGCCCAATGTGCGGGTGTTGCGGGTAAGGGAAGGCGACAGGCTGATCGGCCTGGGTATGGTGGTGGCATCGGACGAGCGGCGCCATGGCCTATTGCGATCCCGTTGCCTGCGCCTGCACCAGACCGGGCACCGGGTCCTTGACCAGATCTGGATTGAGTACAACGGGTTCCTGGCGGAACATGGCCGTGATCGTGACGTTTCCGCCGCCTGCCTGGCTTTCCTGGAAAGTCAGCGGGACGCGTGGGACGAATTCGTGGTGGGGGCGATTGATGCCGATGAGGCCGATTTCTACGCCCGGACCATGGGATTGCACAAGCATATCCGGTGGGAGGCGCCCTGCTATGGCGTCAACCTGAACGCCCTGCGCCGCAGTGGGCAGCATTACCTGGACACGCTGTCCCGCAATACCCGGTATCAGATCAACCGGGCACACCGGCTGTACGAACAGCGGGGCGATGTGGAGCTGGTCAGGCCGGACAGCGTTGAGGAGGCACTGGCGGTGTTCGACAGCATCGGTCCCCGTCACCTGGAGCGCTGGGGGAACGGGCCGGACCAGAGCGGTTTTGCCAACCCGGATTTCGTCCGTTTCCACCGGTCGCTGATCCGCAGCCAATGGGCCGAGGGGGGCGTGGACCTGGTGTCGGTACGAGTCGGGGACGATGTTGTTGCGTCCTTCTACAACCTGCTTCATAACCAGGTGGTGTACTTCTATCTCGGTGGCATGATGACGGAAACGGACAACAAGCTGAAACCCGGGCTGCTCGGGCATAGCCTGTGTATCGAAGACTACCGCCATCATGGTTTCCACTATTACGATTTCATGGGCGGGGATGAACGCTACAAGTCGAACCTCGGCCAGTGTCATCGTCAACTGGTCCAGATCGCCCTCCAGCGGCCCCGCTTCAAGCTGAAGCTTGAGAGCGCGCTTCGGGAAGCCAGGAACCACTGGCTGGGGGAGCCGGGAGCGGGCTATGGGCGTTGAGGAGAAGGTAATGTCGGGCGCGGACGATGTTGAGGTCGTCTCGACAGGTCTCAGGGAGGCCCGGGCTGCGGGATGGGATGACTATGTCAGTCGGCACCCGGACGGCACCGGCTACCACCACCTGGCGTGGCTGGAGAGCATCGCCTCGGCCTATGGCCATCGCCCCTGGTGTCTGGTGGCGCTGTCGCCGGGGGGCAACCTGTCCGGAGTGATGCCTATTTGCGAGTTTCGTGTGCCACTGTTGGGGGCTCGCTGGGTGTCCCTGCCCTATTGCGACCTGGGCGGGCCACTCGCCAGTAGCCAGACGGCCGAAACCGCATTGCGTGAACGTGCCCGGGAACTGACTCAACAGCGTGGTGGCAAGGGGCTACAACTGCGCCTGCCGGGCCCCGCGGTTGAAGGGCCCGAGGAAGAGACCCTGGCGAAAGTCAGCATGCTCTGCGACTTGCCGGAAACCAGCGATGCCCTGTTCAGCAGTTACAAACCCAAGTTACGAAGCCAGATCCGCAAGGCCGAAAAGAACGGCCTGCGGGCGGAGGTACAGTCCGGTCCGGAGGCCGTCCGTCAGTTCTATCGTGTGTTTGCCATCAATATGCACCGCCTGGGGTCACCGGTACACAGCCTGCGCTGGTTCCTGGACCTGCAGGTGGCGTTCGGGGATCGCATGAAGGTGGGGCTGGTGTTCCTGGATGACACGGTTGTTGGCGCCGGGGTGGTTCTTGTGAACGGCGCCAGGGCCAGCATTCCCTGGGCCTCCACCCTGGCGGAGTACAACCGGCTGGCTCCCAATATGCTCCTGTACTGGGCATTGTTGGCTGAGGTAACCGACACGGGTTGTCGGGTTTTCGATTTTGGCCGTTCCACCCCCGGCGAGGGCACCTACCGCTTCAAGAAACAGTGGGGTGCCAGGCCCCACGAACTGCGTTGGCTCGACATGACGCCGGACGGCCGCCCGATCCCTGGACCCGCATCGTCGGGCCAGTCCGGGAGGTTGCGGGCCATGATTGAATCCCTCTGGCAGCGAATGCCGTTATCCGTGGCAAACGTTCTGGGGCCACCGGTAAGGAAGTACATCAGCCTATGACGATCCTGTTGTTGCTGGTGACGGTGACCAGCCTGCTGATTCCCGCCTACGTCTATGCGGGCTACCCATGCGCCTTGTGGTTGCTGACCCTGGGGCGTACCGGGCCAAACCATCGTGTCTGGGAAACCCGCCCGGCGGTGGCCCTGGTGATTTCCTGCTACAACGAAGCCGACGTCATCCGCGACAAGCTCGAGAATGCCCTGGAACTGGATTATCCCCGGGACAAGTTGACCATCGTGGTGGTATCCGATGGCTCCGATGATGGCACCGACGACATCGTCCGGGAATATGCCCTGGTCGGTGTCAAACTGATCCGGCAGGAAGGCCGGCTGGGCAAGACCATGGGGCTGAACCTGGCCATGGAGCAGTTGTCCTCGGAGATCACCGTGTTCAGCGATGCCAACGCCATGTACGCCCCGGATGCCATCCGTAAGCTGGTCCGCAACTTTGCCGACGAGCAGGTGGGGTACGTGGTGGGTGCCGCCCTCTACACCGATGGCGACCGTGGTGCCAGTGCCCATAACGAGAACCTCTACTGGCGGTATGAACTGGCCATCAAGGCCATGGAGTCCCGCCTGCATTCCGTGGTGGGCGGCGACGGGGCCATCTATGCCATCCGCTCGCACCTGTGGGAACCGCTCCAGCAGAAGGACATCAACGACTTCGTCAATCCGCTGCAGATCATCGCCAGGGGCTACCGGGGCATCTTTGATCCGGAAGCCCGCTGCTACGAGGAAACCGCCGGTGATTTCGGTCGGGAGATTGCCCGCAAGGAACGTATCGTCAATCGCAGCATCCGCGGGCTGATGCGGGTCAAGAACGTGATGAACCCCTTCCGGGTGGGCCTCTTCGCCTGGGAGGTGATCTCCCATAAGCTGCTGCGCTGGCTGATCCCGCTGTTCCTGCTGGTGGGCGCCATTGGCAGCCTGTTGCTGGCGGTGTTGGGCTATGAAGTGTTCCAGTTGATCGCCGCCGGTGTCCTGCTGGTGCTGTTACTGGCCGGAGCAGGGCACCTTGCCTCCGACAGGAATGCCCTGCCGATTCTTATCTCGGTGCCCTATTACTTCGTGATGGTGAACCTGTATTCCCTGCGGGGCATCGTGAAAGCCCTCCGGGGCGAAACCCAGGTGACCTGGAGCAGTGCCAGGCCGGGGCGGGAGCAGGACTGATGTCGAAGTTTGCGTTGCTGTTCCTGTTGACCTTCTTTGGCTGCATCATGGCCACCTTTTTCTACAGCAGCTCGGCGGCGTTCATCCTCTACGAGATCGTCTACTTTCTGAATCCCGATGATCGGTGGTGGTCCGCCAGTATTCCGGGCATCAGTTATTCGTTCTTTGCCTCCGTGCTGATGTTGTTGATGCTTGGCATCCGTTTCCGTTACCTGAGTGAGCAGTCGCCCTGGAAGTCATTGCCGGCATTCCGGTGGTTCATCCTGCTGCTGATCTGGCATTACGTGATCTACCTGTGGGCGCAGGACCAGCAGCTACATTGGCGATTCACGTTTGACTACACAAAACTGATCGTGATCGTACTGGTCGCCTATAAACTGGTGAATACCCCCAGGGCGCTGGATGCGGCGCTCTGGGCCTATATTATCGGCGCAACCTATATTGGTTACATGGCCACCATCACCGGGCGGAATGCCAATGGCAGGGTGGAAGGCATTGGCATGGTGGATGCGCCGGATGGCAATTTTTTTGCCGCAGCCCTGGTTCCCGCCGCCGCCTTGTTGATGTATTACGCCTGGATGGGGAACAAGAGGGTCAAACTCCTGTGTGTGATGTGTGGTGCGCTGATTGCCAATGGACTGGTACTGATCAACAGTCGCGGCTCCTTCGTGGGGGTGGTGGTTGGTGCCGGCCTGTTTACCCTGTACATGATCTTTTCCCGGTATCGCCGGAAGGGGCAGCGTGCGATGGCCGTTGCCATCGTGATCCTTGGGCTGGCCGGTGCTTTGTATGTCACTGACGACCTGTTCTGGGAAAGGATGCAGACCCTGGAAGACATTGAAGACGAGGATAAGAGCGGTTCCCAGCGAATCAACTACTGGCTGGCTTCGATCGAAATGTCCAAGGACTATCCGCTTGGTACGGGAGTTTTTGGCTTTCATACGCTCTCATCCCAATACTTGCCACCGGAGTATCAGGGATCCCGCGGCTATAAGTCGGTCCATTCGATCTGGTTCCAGGGATTATCGGAGACTGGTTGGTTAGGTATGGCTTTGTTTGGAATAGCCTTGTTGTCCCTGTATCGAACCTTGTCAACGGCAAAAAAATGGGTCTTGGAGAATGGGGATAATACGGCCTACTTTCAGTTGCTGGCGTTGCAATGCGGGTTTATCGGTTATCTAGCGACTGCCAGCTTTATCGATCTGTTCAGGTCCCAGGTGCTTTATTGGATGGTGCTCTTTCTGGCCGTTGGGATCAACGTACACTTCCTCCAGCCATTTCGTGCCCGGGAGGGCGCTGAGCAGGGTACCCGCACAAGGACCACCGGCAAACCATCGGCAATTCGAGCGTACAGTAAGGGGACAACAACGTGACACGCCCAGTCAGGGTACTTCAGTTTATTACGCCTGCGGGGTTCTATGGCGCCGAACGCTGGATTCTGGCGCTGGCCAACAACCTTGATCACCAATCCGTAGTGTGCGACCTGGCGGTGACTCGGGAATCGGAATCCCAGGACCTGACCCTGGCGGAGGTCTATCCGCGCCAGGTGGGTGACGTTCACTATCTTGATATGCAGGGGCGCTTTGATGTTGGTGTGGTGCGGAAGCTCTGCGACATCATACGTAGCCGGGACATTGATATCATCCATACCCACGGGTACAAATCGGACATCCTGGGACTGCTGGCGGCGCGGCGTACCGGCATCCGGTGCCTGAGTACCCCCCACGGGTTCTCCGGCAAGACCGGCTGGAAACTGGCGACGTTTATCCGCATCGGCACCCATATGCTCCGGTACTTCGATGCGGTGGCGCCCCTTTCGGAGGAACTGGTGGCCGATATGGCCCGTTTTCGCGTTCCCGCCAGTCGGACCCAACTGATCCGCAACGGCGTTGACCTGACCGAAATTGACCCCGTGGCCGCTGACCAACCGGCGGCCTCGTCCCCGACCATCGGTTTTATCGGTCAGATGATCCCCCGCAAAGGGCTGCCGGACCTGCTGGAGGTGTTTGACCGTCTGTACAGCGGCGATTCGTCCCTGCAGCTCCACCTGCTGGGCGATGGCCGGCAACGGGAAGAGCTGGAGCGCCAGGCGAAAGCGCAGCCGAGTGGTGACGCGGTGTCGTTCCTGGGCTTCCGGTCGGACCGGCTGGAACGGCTGGCCGGGTTCAGGCTGTTTGTCATGACCTCCTCCCTGGAGGGTATCCCCCGTTGCCTGATGGAGGCCATGGCCATGGGGGTGCCCGTCGTTGCCTATGACATACCGGGTGTGGACCAACTGGTTGAGCACGAAGTGACGGGGCTGCTGGCGCCCCATGGCGACAAGGATGCGCTGGAGAAGCTTTGCAGGCGAGTGCTCACGGATGAATCGCTGGCCAGGCAACTGGCGGCCAATGCCCGTCAGTTGATTGTTGACCGCTACTCAGCAGCACGCATGGCCCGCGAGTATGAGAGCCTGTTCGATGCCCTGGTCTCCGGAGACTACGGGCTGTCGTCCAGTCAGGGCAGGGCCGGGTAAGTATGTGCGGATTTGCCGGTTTCTTCCGATCCCCATCCCTGCCTGACCGCCAGTCCCATGGTGGCTGGCTTGACGATATGGGAACTGCCATACGGCATCGGGGCCCGGATGCGGGGGGGCAATGGCAGGATGAACGCATGGCGCTGGTTCACAGGCGTCTCAGCATCCTGGACCTGAGCGAGGCGGGCAACCAGCCCATGGTTTCCGCCAGCGGTCGTTATGTCATTGTCTTCAATGGTGAAATCTATAATTTCGAAGCCTTGCGCGCTGAGCTGGTGGCGGAAGGTTGCGAATTCCACACCCGTACCGACACCGAAGTGCTGCTGGCCCTGTATGAGCGACTGGGCGAGCAGTGCCTGGACGCATTGAATGGCATGTTTGCACTGGCGATCTGGGATACCGAGGACCATCGGCTGTTCCTGGCACGGGATCGCCTGGGAAAGAAGCCGTTGTACTACTATTTCGACGGGCAGAACTTCGCCTTCGCATCCGAGATCAAGGCGCTGTTGCCGCTTCCCTTTGTCAGGCGTGATATTCGTCCGGATGCGGTCAAGGATTTCTTCGCCTACCAGTATGTTCCCGACCCCAAAACCATCTATCGGAACATCCATAAACTCTCGCCCGGGTACTGGATGAGTACCGACGGCCTGGCCATGGAGCAGCACCAGTACTGGGACGTCTCCTTTGCGAATCAGCGGGACGCGAGCCCGGACGAGCTGGCCACCGGCCTCCATGACCTGATTGACGATGCCGTGCGCCTGCGCATGGTCAGTGATGTGCCGCTGGGGGCCTTCCTCAGCGGCGGGGTCGACTCCAGTGCCGTGGTTGGACTAATGGCCGGGCATTCGCCGGGCCGACCGGTGACCACCTGCGCCATCGGCTTCGATTCCGAGCGTTTTGATGAAGTGCACTGGGCAAAGAAAGTGGCCGGGCGCTTCCAGACGGACCACCATGAGTTCACGGTTCGGGAAACGGTTTCCGACCACCTCTCTGATATCGCCCGTTATTTTGACGAGCCTTTTGCCGATCCGTCCTTTGTACCCACCTACTTTGTTTCCCAACTGGCCAGGCAGCAGGTCACGGTGGCCTTGGCAGGGGACGGCGGTGACGAGAACTTCGCCGGCTACAGCAAGTACGCCACCGACCTGACGGAGAATCAGCTCCGCCGCCTGTTTCCTGCCGGACTACGCAGGGCCTGTTTTCCCCCGCTTGCCAGTCTTGCCGGTAACATCGGGCATTCGTTGGGCGCGCGCGCGCAGTCGTTGCTGGGGGCGCTGGCACTGGATCCGGATGAGGCTTTTTTCCTCACCAACAGTTTCTTTCGCCGGTCGGTGTGGAACGAACTGGTACACGGCGACATCAAACAGCAGACGGATGGGTACGACCCGGCGGATATCACCTGCGGTCACTACCGGAACGCGGACTCCGACGACCACCTGAGCCGGATACTCTACACCGATATCAAGACGTACCTGCCCGGGGATATCCTGGTGAAGGTGGACCGTATGAGCATGGCCAACTCGCTGGAAACCCGGGCGCCGCTGCTGGATTACCGGGTGGTGGAGTATGCAGCCAGCATTCCGTCACGATTGAAGCTCAAGGGCCGGGACAAGAAGCATATCCTCAAGCAGGCATTCAGCGAGCTGTTGCCGGAGGATGTCCTGTACCGGAAGAAGATGGGCTTCTCCGTACCCCTGGCGGACTGGCTGCGGAATGAAATTCGTCCCCTGGCCGACGAAGTGTTCCGTTCGGACAACGGAGGTGTGGCTTATGTCTTCAATATGCACAAGGTGCGGAACCTTTGGGCGATTCATTGCAAAGGCGACAACCGGTACACCCAGGAGCTCTGGTCCATGGTGGTCTTTGAACTCTGGTGGCGGTCCTATCAAACATAGAGGAAGACATACTGTGACAGTCGGAATGGGTGTAGTCGGTTTCGAGGTCGATGAATGAAGTCAGGCGACACTAAGCTCAACATCCTCCATGTCACCTTCAATATGGGCGTTGGTGGAACGGAGCAGGTGATTACCCAACTGGTGGAGAACGGCGATCCCCAGCGGTTCCGTCAGGAGGTTCTCTGCATTGATGGCGAGGTCGGTCCGATGGGGCGGCGGCTGGCGGACCAGGGAATCCAGGTGTCGATGCTGCGTCGGCGTCCCGGTATTGACCTGAGACTGGCCCGGGACCTACGCCGGCGGATCCGCGAGGGGGATATCCACATCGTGCATTGTCACCAGTACACCCCCTACTTCTACGGCTGGCTGGCGGCCCGGATGACCCGGGCGTCGGTGGTCTTCACCGAACATGGCCGGTTCCACCCGGACCGTTACCGGACCAGGGCCAAATGGCTGAACCGGTGGATGGCCCGGACAACCGCAGCCCTGGTCGCCATTTCCCGGGCCACGGCCGATGCCCTGGCGGAGTATGAATTCATGCCGAGGCGCCTGATCCAGGTCATCTACAACGGTATCCAGGGCAAGACGGTGACTGAGGAACAGGCCCGGTCCCTGGCCGGCGAGCTGGCGCTGCCCGAAGGGGCCAGGGTGCTGTGCATGGTGTCGAGGCTGGACCCGATCAAGAACCACAGCCTGGCCTTGCGAGCCTTTCAGGCCCTGTGCGACCGATTCGACAACCTGGTCCTGGTGATTGTGGGAGACGGCCCTGAACATGCCGCCCTCGAAAAGCTGATCGGGGAGCTGGGGCTATCGGAGCGGGTCCGGCTGGTGGGATATTCCTCTTCCCCCGAACGGTATATGGCCCTGGCGGACCTGTACCTGTTGACCTCCTACTCGGAAGGTACCTCCATGACCCTGCTGGAGGCCATGAGCCTCGGAGTCGCTCCTGTCGCCACCGATGTGGGTGGCAACCCCGAGATCATCGAGCGGGGAAGCAGCGGCTGTCTGGTGCCCAACGACGATCAGCCGGCCCTGGTTGAGGCGCTTGCCGGATTGCTGGAACAGCCCGATCGGATGGACCGACTGGGTCAGGGGGCCCGTCAGGCCTTCGAGGCCCGCTTTTCGGTGTCCACGATGGTTGGGGAATACAACAGGCTCTATAACCGTGTAGCGGGTGCCCGACCATGAAGATAGCGATTCTCAGGACCGACGGCAGCGACGTGGACCACCGTCAATACAACAGCCAGGAGATCGGGCTTGCCCGGGGCCTGACCAGCCAGGGGCATACCGTAAACATCATTACAGCGGGGGGAGGCTCGGACAATCCTCCGGTGGAAGTGATCGACAGCCAGTCAGGCAGCACCATTACCATTATCCGCACCGGTTACCGCCGCATTCCCGTGCTGGAATACGGTGTCCTCACCGGCCTCCGGAAGCTGCTGCGCCAGGGGCAGTACGATCTTGTCCATGTCAGTGAGGAGAACAATCCCGCGGCCACCATGGTAGCGTTTAACTGCCGCCGGCTGGGCATTCCCTATGTGATCTACCACGGTATGTACGTGGTGCCCTCCGGTCGCGCCAGAACCTGGTATGACCGGCTGCATGGGTACCTGCTGGCGCCGGCCATCCGCCGCAACGTCCGCGCCTTCCTGGCCAAGACCACCACCGCCCGTGACTTTCTCCGGTCCCGGGGGATCAGTAACGTACAGGTCTTGCCCGTGGGGCTGGATACCACCCGGTTTGAAACCATGACCGAGTCGTCTCCCCATGAAGGCATGTTGCAGGACCTGAGATCCCGTTATTCCCGGATCCTGCTGTACGTGGGCAGACTGGAGCAGCGACGCAATCCGATGCTGCTGGTGGATATTGCCGCTGCCATGCGTGAGGACACCGCGCTGATCCTGGTGGGCAACGGGCCGATGGAAGAAGCGGTCTGTCAGCGTGTGGCTGAACAGGGGCTCGACAATGTGATCATCACCGGGGCCCTGGGGCAGGAGGAGTTGCCGGCCATCTACCGCCACAGTGACGTGTTCCTGCTGCCCAGTGACTACGAGATCTACGGCATGGTATTACTGGAGGCGCTCTATTTCGGCGTGCCTTGCGTGACAACCGCCACCGCGGGGGGGGTCGATGTCATCGGCGGCAACCAGGCGGGTGAAGTCGTCCGGGGCCTGGACCTGGACGACTGGGTGGCCGCCATTCGCCGGATTGGTGAGTCGGGCGCGAATATCGGGTATCGGGATCGGCTGCCGGCCCTGGTGAGGGACAGATTCTCCTGGGAGCAGATTGCCGTTCGCTACCTGGAGCTAGTTACGGATGAAGGGGGAAGGACATGTTAGGAACACTCAGGAAGATCAAACACGAGTTTCTGTCACTGGAGGGCTTCTATGGTTTCCTGAGCCACCTGCCGGGGCTCAAGCGGGGGCGGTCCCATGATCTGGAAAGGGAAGTGGTGGTCAGTCTTACCTCGGTACCCTGGCGCTTCGACACGCTACATACGGTGCTGATGAGCTTGCTTTGGCAATCGGTGCGCCCGGATCGGGTTGTTCTCTGGCTGTCGGAATACAACCAGAAGGGGGAACGCGTCGTCGACCCTAGCGATCTGCCCGCAAACCTCAGGCGAATGCAGCGTAAGGGCGTGCAGATCGAGTTTGTGGATGATATCCGTTCCTATCGCAAACTGTTACCAGCATTGGAAAGGTTCCCAGATGCAATCATCGTGACGGCAGATGACGATATTCTTTATCCAAGTAACTGGCTGGAAAACTTGAGTTCGGCTCACCGGCATCATAAGGATGCTGTAATATGTTATCGAGGCACCAGGATTCTGCTGGATGAAATGGGGCTTGCACCTTACGTTCAATGGCCCGAATATACGACAAGGGGCGAAGTCAGTTACCTGCTATTTGCTCAAGGTGGCGAGGGTGCCCTCTATCCTCCTGGTGCCCTCCATCCGGAAGTACACAATCGTGACATGTTCATGGAGATCTCCCCGACGGCGGATGATGTCTGGTTTAAGGCCATGGTGCTCTACAATGGAGTGGGTCATGTAAAGATTACCGAGAAACATCAGGATTTTCCGCGTATTCGTGGAAGCCAAGCGGGAGTGCATTCACTACATTACGTTAACAACACATTGGGTCAGAATGATCATCAGGTCGCCGCTGTTTTCTCGCATTATGGACTGATCAGTCGTTTACAGAATTTCAGCTCAGGTTAATTGCCTTCCCCCGGGGGTTTATCATGAAAGCTGCTCTAAACATTGGCCGAGATGTGTGTCGTCAATTTCAGGGTTAATCAGCCATCTTGAACATGTTTTAAGAAAGCAGAAAAGGATCCATAGGACATAATGACAAGGAAATTGTGATGGGTAGCCTCCAAGACAAGCGAATCGTAATGGTCAGTCTCTTACCGGATGCGGGTCACCTGAAAAGCTTATTACTCATACTGAAGAATCTGGAGGCTGAAGGAGCAAGTGTGCACGCCGTGGTACCAGACGAAGCCGAGACCCAAGTGCGAAGCTTCGGTATTTCCCGCGATCTGGTAGGCGCCGTGGTACCCGAAGACGGTCGTTGCTTCCTGCGAACCCTGTCCTGTTCAGGGAAGTGGAAACATGTATTCTTTACCCACTTGGAGTCACAGAAACGGTACTTTCTGCCGCTCACCTATCAGGGGGTGCGGCGTCGCCCTGTCATGGCGGAAAAGCTCCGGCTCCTCCGGTGTGACGCGCTCCTCTGTGATTCCCATATCTTTCTTGACGAGTATGGTTCGATATCGGCAGATTTGGGTGTGCCGCTCCTTGTGCACGAGGCCACAGGAACACTCTACAGATTGCAGGACAGGCGCGACCCCCTGGGAAAAGGCTCGACATTCGGCAGTCTGGTTGAACGACTCGCGTTGCAACACATGCCGGCTTGGCATTACCGCTTTAACAAGCTGTTTCGCAGGCGTCAGTTAAAAACCTGGCTTGAAATGAATCGCTTCGTCAATGAGCAAAGGGCGAGTTATCTGACTCCTAAGCCGGACATGGTCCATCGAATAACGACGGGCACAGCCAATATCGAAAATAAGCACCTCTTTGGTGGCGCCCAGGCTACTGACGATTTCCTCAGAATCGGTTCTCTTGACCCGCGATCAGATTGGGGGGGCGGGCAGGGAATAATGGACTGGTTGGCCGAGTGCGACGACGACAGTGTGGTTTATCTTTCCTTTGGCACTCAGGCTTCCCCACCAGACAGGCTGGTGCACAGAATCATTAGCCACTCGCGATCACTGGGAAAGAAAGTGCTGGTGGGTTCCGGCACCTTGCCGGAAAGTGCACTGTGCAAGTATGGCGAAAGTGTACGATGGGTCGGCTGGGCACCCCAAGCGTCAGTTTTGGCAAGTCCGAAGGTTTGCGCTTTTGTCAGTCACATGGGAGCGAACAGCTATCGGGAAGCCCTGTGGTTTGGCAAGCCAGTACTGGCGGTACCGTTGCTGTGGGATCAGTACTATTGTGCCTGGGCCGCCCAAACCTTGGGGGTCGGGCGTGTCATCCGGGATTTCAGGATTGGGGAGCGTGACCTTCACGATATGGTTTCAGATGTCGTGTTCAACAAAAAGTATGAGGCGAACGCCAGATGCCTCTCCTCGGAGCTGAAAGCCGAGAACGGAGACGAACAGGTTGTTCGTTTTGTTCGCAACCTGCTGGCCACGAACGACGATGTTTCCGGAGTCACTTGGATGTCGCCAGTAGGTTGATGTCATTAAATTTTTCGAGAGACCCGCCCTCTGATTCCTGCTGTTGTATTTTTAAGTATCTTCAGGGCGAACACACCCTCATCAAAACGACTATAAAAGGTAACCAGGGTCAGCAGGAAAGCGGGGATAAACAGTGCAAAATACAGGGACGCTACCGGAAAGACGGAAAGGCTGTGAACATTGCTTGACAAGAGGATTTCCACCTTGCCAGTCAGCCAGGCGGCCAGCACCGTTAGTATGATCGTTGGCGAAATAAGGGCGGCAAGACGGAGAATCCTGATGCCGGTGCAATATCGCAGAAAGGCAGTTATGCCCGTCACCAGGGCTACTGCAAACATGGCCCGCACCTCGATAAAGTGTTTGATCTCCATATCACGTGATAGAAAGAGGGCGATTGCCAGTGTTAGTAACCCGATAATTTCAAAGATGAAAAGGGCCCTGACCCGGCCCAGTGACAAGATGGCCTGGTTGATAACCTGGCCAAAGGCGATGGTGGCAAGCACGATCGCCAGTGGAGGCAGCATCGGGTAAGCGACCGTCCACTTGGCCCCAAAAAAGAAATTTATGATGTGGTCGGGGAAAAAACACATGAAGACTGCAATAGGCATTATGATTGAATTGATCACAAAGATGGCCTTCGACAGCTGCTGATTGAATTCCGGCATATTATTGCGAGCTCGTGACAGTGATGCCAGCAAGGGCTCTACGGCCGGTCCAATAATGTCGGTGCTTGGGAGTACCGAAAGGTTCTTGGTCATATAAAAGGCGCCCAACTCCTGCGCCGAGAAGAACTTGGAGATCAGCAGCGAATCCATCTGCGACTTGCTGAAACCCACGCTGGCCCGGAACAGTATCCATTTCGAGAAGCGCCACTGGTTGCGCCAGTTGGCGAGGCAGGGCCGTGGACGAAATGGGTGGATCAGATAGGAGCCCAGGCAGAGCACGCTGGCGGAGGTGATATCGCCAATGATGAGAGCCCAGTAGGACTCGGTGGTGAGAGCAATGGACAGGGTGACCGTGAAGGCACAGACCTTCTGGCTAATCATCACAAAGAAGATCCGACGATAGTCCAGTTGCCGTTTGAGGGCGATGAGCCCCGGGCTCTTCAGGGCGTTGATCAGTAGGATTGACGAGGTGGCATAGAGTACCGGAACCAACCGCTGGTCCTCGTAGAAATCAGCGATAAAGGGAATCGCGATCACCAGCAGCAGGAAGATGACCGACTTGATGATCATGTCGATCGTCCAGGCCGTGGACAGGTCAGAGGGGGCGACATCGTCCTTATGAATAATGTAGGACTCGCTACCGGTGGCGGCCAGGGTCTCGCAGAAGTACAGCAGCAGGGCTGATATGGCGACGATACTGAAGTCATCGGGGGTCAGTATCCTGGCCAGTACCAGAATGCTGACCAGTCCGATGGATCGCTGGACGCCTTTTGCCATAAGGAGAAAGGCGGAACTCTTGAGCACCCGGTTGGCGGTAGTCGACATGGATGGTGGTCAATGGTTGAGAGAGTGGCGATCACGGCAATGTGATCAACGAGTCCTGATCTGGGAGTGTCAGATCCCCCGGTTACCGGGGGGGATGATATAACCCGATCGATGCCAGCGCACTTTTTATATGGAACTTTATGATGGCGCGACGCTCGTTGTCAGGCCTTGGAATCCGGATCCTGTCCCCGGTCAGGCGAGCGGTCTGTTCCCGGAATCCGGCTCGGTCGGGCGGGGCCAGTTCCAAGTGATAGTTGGTCAGATCCGTCTGTTGCCGCGTACTGATAATCCACTCCCATTCGCTGGCGAGCTTCTCGCTACCGAGTGTCTTTGAAACAAAGGCCCTTGCCTGATCATAGACATCATACATGGACACATCATCCGGCCGTTTCCTGGCCTTGGTGATGGACTGGGGGCGTTGGCGGTAGAGGTAAGTGCCCTTGCGCACGGTCTTGATAGACTCCGCCAGCGCAACGGCGCAGATGGTAAAGTAGTTGTCTTCCGATACGCTCTTGCCGGTGTAGTGCCTTAAGCCGATCCCATTGATAAAGGCGGTCCTGTAGAGCTTGTTCTGGGTGAGCCCGGTGGATGTGATCAGCGGAGCCTTTTCGCTGGGGGAGGTGAGCAGGGCGTCGCCGGTAACGCCGACATTGCGAGAATTCTTGCGGCCATCGGGCCAGTACTCAAGCACGTTTCCGGTCACCACGATATCGGGTTTTTCGGGCAAGATGCTGGAATAGAGTTCTTCCAGGTAGTCATCACTGACAACATCGTCCGAGTCAATAAATGACAGGTACTCGCCGGTGGCGCTTTCAATGCCGAGGTTTCTGGCAGAGCCGACGCCGCCGTTGGCCTTTTCGATCACCTGGATCCTGGGATCCCCGTCAGCCATTGCCCGGAGAATATCCCGGGACCGATCCGTAGAGCCGTCATCCACGCAGATAATTTCAATATCATCCAGAGTTTGACGGCAAAGGCTGGTCAGTGTTTCATCCAGATATTCCTCGGCGTCAAAAACCGGTACTACCACACTGACTTTGGCCATTCCTCACCTACCACCATTCCTGGCGACGTTTCCTGTAAACGAATCCTTACAGTGGAAATTAATGGAGTTCCTGCAACCAAGTCAAGGATCCGGGCTTCCCTGCCCCTGAATTCTCCGGCCATTACCGGTAAGCGGATGTCGGTTTTCTTTACACTTAGTGTTAAAAAAAAGGTTACATCCGCTGCTGAGAACGCTGTTTGTTGCCGAATTTTAATAAGTTACCAATGCTTGGTTCATTATTTGCTGTTGCTTTCAACGATATGTAATAGTCCAGAGGCAGCACGTATGAATCAGGGACGGTATTGGTCTGTATTTTTGGGAGTGGTATCCCTCTTGAGCGCCCCGCTGGCGGCGTCGCAACCCTTTTCCAGCGACGACGCGCTGATCTGTATAAATGCGGGTGGAGACGAATTCGTTGACGCTAACAATGTCACGTTCGAGGCGGACGTCCTGTACTCGGGAGGACGCACCAGTTTCCATGCTCATGATATTGTACAGACGACTGACGACATCCTGTTCCAGAGCGAACGCTGGGGTGACTTCAACTATTTCATTCCGCTGAGCGCCGACGATTATCTTGTGACGTTGTACTTTGCCGAGATCTATTTCCAGGCGACCCGTTCTAGTGGAGGACCCGGCAGTCGGGTTTTCGATATCTTTCTGGAAGATCAGCTGGTTGACGATAATTTTGACATCCTTGCCAACGTGCCCAGCAAGACGGCCCTGTCACGTACCTATGCGACCACGGTTGAAGATGACGACCTAAAGATCAGTTTTTCCCGGGTGGCTGATTATCCCAAGCTCTCGGGGCTGTGCGTTCATCTCAGCACCGGCGATTCCGACGGCGATGGTTATAATGACACCAACGATCAGTTCCCTCTGGACCCCGGGGAATGGGCCGACTCAGACGGCGACGGTGTGGGTGATAACGCCGATGTGTTCCCCAACGACCCTTCGGAATGGTCCGACCTTGATAATGATGGCGTCGGCGACAACAGCGACACCGACCGCGACGGTGATGGCCACCTCAACGACGAGGACGCCTTCCCGGATGATCCGGACGAGTGGCTGGACAGCGACGACGATGGCATCGGTGATAACGCGGACCCGACCCCGCTGCCGGCAGTCTCCGCCTATGAAATGTGCATCAATGCCGGCGGGCCTGCCTACACCGCCGTCGATGGCACCGAATACCAGGCGGATGGCTATTACTCCAGTGGCCGCACCAGCACCCATGCCCATGATATTGCCAATACCGACGACGACCTGATCTACCAGTCGGAGCGCTGGCGTGCCTTCGGTTACTCCATTCCCGTGCCGGAGTCCGGTACCTACACCATCGAGCTGGAGTTCGCCGAGATCTATTATCAGGCCACGTCCAGCAGTGGCGGCCCGGGTACCCGGGTGTTCGATGTCTTCGTGGAAGACGAGCTGATTGCCGATAATTTTGACATCCTGACCCAGGTGCCCAGTACCACCGCCCTGACCCTGACTCACATGACCACGGTCGATGATGGTATGGCGAACATCGGCTTTGGTGTTATCCAGGACTGGCCGAAGCTGTCGGCTCTCTGCGTTCGTGAGAGCCTCGGTGACACCGATGGTGACGGGGTCGCCGACAATGAGGATGCGTTCCCCTTTGATGGGGACGAGTGGGCGGACAACGATGGCGACGGTGTTGGCGATAACGCGGATGCCTTCCCCAACAATGCCGATGAGTGGGCCGACCTGGACGGCGATGGTGCCGGCGACAACAGCGACTCGGACCTGGACGGCGATGGTATCGCCAATGAGAACGATGTCTACCCCAATGACCCGGAACGCTGGGAGGAAGAGCCACCCCAGCCGGGCTCCGACTGGGGTTATTGTGTCAATGTCGGCGGCGACGCACTGGTAACGGCCAGTGGTCTGACATACCAGGCAGACCAGCATTACTCCGGCGGTACCGTCAGCAATCATGTCCACGACATTGCCGGTACCGAGGATGACCCCCTTTACCAGACCGAACGCTGGGGCAACTTCGTGTACGAGATACCGGTGCCGGAGGCCAGTAATTACATTGCAACCCTGCATTTTGCCGAGGTTTATTTCCAGGCGTCGGCCAGTGCCGGGGGGACAGGCAGCCGCGTGTTCGATATCTACTTGGAAGACTCTCTCGTGGAGCAAGACTTCGATATTCTGGCCTTGGTGTCCAGCAAGGCGTCGTTATCAAGGGACTACGTGGTGCCGATCAGTGACGATTCCCTCAAGGTGAGTTTCGTCGCGAAGTCGGACCAGCCGAAACTGTCCGCGGTCTGCCTGCATCAGAGTTATGGCGATGCAGATGGTGACGGTTTGGCGGACACCAATGACCAGTTCCCGCTGGATGCCGACGAATGGCAGGACAGCGACGGTGACGGGATTGGCGACAACGCTGACGCTTTCCCCAATGATCCGGACGAGTGGTCTGACCTGGATGGTGACGGCATTGGCGACAACACCGACTCGGATCGGGACGGTGACGGCTACTCCAATGACGAGGATGCCTTCCCTGACGACACGGAAGAGTGGCTCGACAGCGATGGTGACGGCATCGGTGATAACGCAGACCCGACCCCCAATGAGCCGGTGAATGACTTCGAAATGTGCATTAACGTGGGTGGCCAGGGCTATACCAGTACCGGTGGCGTGGATTACCTCGCGGACCAGCACTATTCGGGAGGCAAGACTGAGAGCTACGACGTCGAGGTTGCCAATACCGAAGACGATGTGCTCTACCAGAGCGAGCGCTGGGGTAGCTTCAGCTACAAAATCCCAGTGTCCGACGATGGCCCTTACAACGTAGTGCTTATGTTCGGCGAGATCTATTTCCAGACAGCCAACTCTCCCGGAGGCGTCGGTTCAAGAGTCTTCGACATTTATGTGGAAGGGCAGCAAGTGCGCACCGGTTTTGACATGATCGCCGAAGCTGGTAGCCAGACCGCCATCATCGAGCGTTACCTGGCTGAAGTGCGTGACGGCAATGTCGAGATCAGCTTTGGCGCTGTGAACGATGCACCGAAACTCTCCGCGCTGTGCGTCTATGACAGCAACGGCGACTTCGACGGCGATGGCATCCCCGACAACAGTGATGCCTTCCCGAACGATCCGGCGGAGTGGCAGGACACCGATGGAGACGGCATCGGTGACAACGCCGACGCCTTCCCCTCGGACGACAGCGAATGGGCTGACACCGATGGCGACGGTATCGGCAACAATGCCGACCCGGACGTTGACGGCGATGGTCACCTGAACGAAGACGATGCCTTCCCGCTGGATCCCACCGAGTGGTCGGACCTGGACAGTGACGGTATCGGCGACAACACCGATTCCGACCGGGATGGCGACGGCTATGCCAATGGTGTTGATCTGTTCCCGGACGACCCCGACAACTGGGAAGACACCAACAACAACGGGATCGGCGATAACAGCGACCCCGCCCTGGATTCCGACGGCGACGGTTACAACAATGCCGAAGACGCCTTCCCCCAGGATCCCACCGAGTGGACGGACAGTGACGGTGACGGCTACGGCGACAACTCCGACGCCTATCCGAATGACGCCAGCCGCTGGCTGCTCAGTGAGCCCTTCGAGGTACTGTTCGTCAAGGGAACCGCATCGGTCAATACCATGGCCAAGGCCCAGGCACTGATCGATAACCAGGACCAGTACCAGACCGTCTCCATGAGCTCGGACATCATCAGCTTCAGTGACGGTAGCGAAGGCAACACCGGCATCTTCGCCGACTCCGAGGCGTTCCCCTTCGACAACCATTTCGCCATGGTCGCCACACGCTCGGTCTTTATTCCCGAGGATGGGGAATACACCTTCCTGACCCGCAGTGATGATGGCGTGCGCCTGACCATTGACGGACAGGTCGTGATCAATGATGACGAGCCTCACCCGGTCAACAACGCGGACGCCACCGTCTATCTGGAGGCGGGCATGAAGCAGGTGGAAATCCTCTACTACGAAGCTTCCGGTGGTGCCGTCGTGGAGCTGGCCGCCGCCCGGGGAACCGAGAACGATTTCTACTTCTCCGGTGTTGAGGATATGGCGGCGATCACCGACCGTGTGGACGCCATCCTGACACCGCCGACGGAGTTCGCCAGCCATATCGGCGGGCAGTGGAGTGATGTGGTCCAATGGGCGGAGATCCCCGTGTCCGCCGCACAATTGCCGGATGGCAAACTGTTGACCTGGGTGGGCGGTACCGAGATTACCGATACCGGCAGCAAGTCCACCGCCAGCGTCTATGATCCGGAGACGGGAACGTTCATGGCGAAGGACCACGCCACCCATAACCAGTTCTGCTCCGGTATCGCCCAGATGGAGGACGGTTCCATCTTCAACTCCGGCGGTAACCCCACTACCAAGAAGACCAGCCGTTTCGATATCGAAACCATGTCGTGGGTCACCCTGGACGAGATGAGCTATCCGCGCTGGTACCCGACCACCCTGACCATGCCGGACAACCGTATCTTCACGGCCTTCGCGGAAGGGGCGGGTAACACCTCTGAAATCTACGCCACCGGGCAGCAGCAATGGCTGGATACCCCGGGAGCCACCATGCAGAGCCTGGTGGACGAGCAGAACCTGATCAACAGCAACCAGTCCGGCAATGGCAGCACCGACATGCAGTGGTACGCCTTCATGCATGTGGCGCCCAATGGCCGGGTATTCCAGTCCGGCCCCATGCAGACCATGCACTGGTTCGATACCGTCGGCCAGGGGGATGTGGAGCAGATTGGCGCCCGCCTGGGTGGTGACCAGGCCAGGATGTTCGGCTCCGCGGTGATGTACGACATCGGCAAGATCCTGATCACCGGCGGCAACGATGCCTCCCAGGAAGAGCCTTCCTCCAACAAGGCCATTACCGTGGACCTGAACGGTGCTGCCCCGGTCATCCAGGAAACCACGCCCATGCAACACCGGCGTACCTTCCAGGATTCCGTGGTGCTGCCGGATGGTCGCGTGATGGTGATCGGTGGTACCACGGCCGCTAAACTGTTCAACGACGAAGGCAGCATCCTGCAACCGGAAATCTGGGACCCGGACACTGGGGAGTGGACGCCGGTCAACAGCCTGACCGTGCCCCGCAACTACCACTCAACCGCGCTGCTCATGAAGGACGGCCGGGTCTTCACCGGCGGTGGTGGCGCCTGCGGCGCCTGTGATGCCAACCATAAGGACGCCCAGTTCTACTCGCCGGACTACCTGTTCAACGAGGATGGCTCACCTGCCAGCCGGCCCGAGATCCTCCAGGGGCCGCAGCAGGTTGTCGCTGGTGCTGAGATGACGATCAATACCAGTGGAACCGTCGCTGAGTTCAATATGATCCGCCTGCAGGGAACCACGCACTCCATCAACACGGACCAACGCTTTGTTCCCCTGGCGTTCGATGGTGGTAGCGGCTCCTATTCGGTTGAGGTTAATCCCAACCCGAACGTCATGATTCCGGGTTACTACTGGTTGTTCGCCGTCAACGACGAAGGCGTGCCATCGGAAGGCTATGCAATCCAGGTGGTGCGTGAGGGCGATGGTCTGGATACCGACGGCGACGGCGTCGTCGATACCGAGGACGCCTTCCCGAACGACCCGACTGAATGGACCGATACCGATGGCGACGGCGTGGGCGACAACGGCGATGCCTACCCGAACGATCCCAACGAGTGGGCCGACACCGACGGTGACGGCATTGGCGACAACAGCGATTCCGACCGGGACGGTGATGGCTATCCCAATGTCGATGATGCCTTCCCCGGCGACCCGACTGAATGGGTCGACAGTGATGGCGATGGTGTGGGCGACAATGCCGACGTCTATCCGAATGATCCCAACCAGTGGGGCGACGGCGCTACCCAGTGGTCTGTCCGCCAGCCCGATTTTGGCACACCGGATGCCCGCCACGAGAGCGACTATATCGCCGTGGAAAACAGCATGTACCTGATCGGTGGCCGGGACAGCCGGGCAGTCAACGTCTACAATGCCCTGACCAATAGCTGGTCCGACCAGGGCGTGCCCCGGGACGGCGCTTTCAACGAGCTGCAACTGCATCACTTCCAGAGCGTGGAAGTGGGTGGCCGGGTGTACATCGTCGGCGCCTTTAGTGGTGGCTTCCCGTCGGAAACCCCAGTGGCGGAGATCTACAGCTTTGATCCCGATGAACCGGCCCAATGGCGGGAGGAAGCGGTGATTCCGGAAGACCGTCGTCGTGGTGCCGCCGCGGCGGTGAACTATGGTGGCAGGATCTACGTGGTCGGTGGCAATACCAAGGGCCACAACGACGGCTGGGTGCCCTGGTTCGACGTCTACGATCCGGTATCGAAGACATGGACCCCATTACCCGATGCGCCCCATGCCCGTGACCACCACCGAGCCTCGGTAGTGGACGGCAAGCTCTACGTGGTGGCCGGTCGCCGCTCCAGCGTCAATCTTGGCAACGCCGTGGGCGATACCGAGCCCAGTGTGGATGTATACGATTTCGACACCGGCCAGTGGACCACCCTGGAGAACGACATTCCCACCCCCCGTGCCGGTGTGGCCCTGATCAAGCACGGGCCGGAACTGGTTGTGGCAGCGGGTGAGAGCCCGGCCGGTGACCATACGGAAGTCGAGGCCCTGGATGTTCGTACCGGAAGCTGGCGGGAGCTGCCCAGCCTGATTACGGGCCGCAATGCCCCGGGTGGTGCCCGTTACGGCGACGAGCTGTTCATTGTGGCGGGCCGTGACGGCAACACCGAACTGGCCAGCCAGGAAGTGATGGGGCTGGCCCCCCGGGTGGCCCCGGCGGATACCGACAATGACGGTGTCATCGACGACGAGGATGCCTTCCCGGATAACTCGGCGGAGGTCATCGACAGTGATGGCGACGGTGTCGGTGACAATGCCGACAGCTTCCCGAACGACCCGGACAACTCGGTGGATACCGATGGCGACGGTGTGGGTGACAACAGCGACCCGTTCCCGGACGATGCCACCGAGTGGGCCGACAGCGATGGTGACGGTGTGGGCGACAATGCCGACTTCTATCCGGCGAATCCGTCCCTCTACGCCAGGCCGCCGCTGCCGGTACTCAACTCCACCACCCTGGCCGTGGAAAGCTCGACCAGTGAGGATCGGGTCTGGGTTGCCAACCCGGATAACGACACCGTCTCGCTGGTGGTGGGTGACCAGCGGATTGCCGAGGTGCCCGTGGGTGGCAAGCCATCGTCCATCGCACTGGCGGCGGACGGTGCCCGGGTCTGGGTGACCAACAAGGCCGATGCCTCCGTGAGTGTAATCGATACCACTACCCAGACCGTGGTGGAGACTATCCAACTGCCCCCGGACAGCCGTCCCCATGGCCTGGTGCGTGTGCCTGGCGGTGATGATCTGCTGGTGGTACTGGAGGCCACGGCGCAACTGGTTCGGGTGGATACCGACACCGGTCAGGTCAACGCCACCGGAACCCTGGACGGACGGCCCCGCCACCTGGCGATCAGCGAGGATGGCAGCACCGTCTATGTCACCAATTTCATCACACCGCCCCTGCCGGGCGAGGACGGCCTGGCACCGGATGTTGCGGCCGGTGGTGGTGAGCTGTGGGTGGTGGATGCCCAGAGCCTGTCAGTGGTGGACACCATTCTACTGGGTTACCGGAACCGGGGCGTCTCCGAAAGCACCGGCCCGGGTATGCCCAACTACCTCAGCGCCCCGCTCCTCGGACCCGACGGCGACTGGGCCTATGTGCCGTCGAAGCAGGACAATATCCTGGCTGGCGCGGCCCGTGGTGGTCCCGGCATGACCTTCGATCAGACCGTACGGGCCGTGACATCCCGGGTGGACCTGGTGGCCGGCACTGAGAACCCGGGGGCGCGCATCGACCACGATAACGCCAGTATGGCGACAGGTGCGGTGGTAACGGCGGATGGCCGGTACCTGTTCGTCGCCCTGGAAACCAGCCGTGAAGTGGCGGTCTATAATCTGGAGGACGGTTACCAGCTCACCAGGCTGGCGACCGGCATTGCGCCCCAGGGGCTGGCACTGAGCGCCGATGGCGAGCGGCTGCTGATCCACAACTTCATGGATCGCAGCCTGCAGAGCTACGACCTCGGCCCGATCCTGCTGGATAACCTGCCGCAGGCCAATGCCCTGAATGTGGTGGATCTGGTATCCAGCGAAGCGCTGTCGCCGGACGTACTGTTGGGTAAGCAGCTTTTCTACGATGCCGCGGATGACCGCCTGGCCAGGGACAACTACATGAGCTGTGCCTCCTGCCACAATGATGGTGGCCACGACGGACGGGTCTGGGACCTGACCAGCCTGGGAGAGGGCGTACGCAATACCATCGACCTTACCGGCAAGGGCGCGGGCCATGGCCGTATCCACTGGACCGGTAACTTCGACGAGGTGCAGGACTTCGAATCCCAGATCCGCCTGCTGGCGGGTGGCACCGGCCTGGTCGACGACAGTGAGTTCGACCTGGCTGACGATCCGCTGTCAACGGATCGCGCCGGGCTTAGTGCGGACCTGGACGCCCTTGCCAGTTACCTGGCATCCCTTGACGGGCACCCGGCCTCGCCCTTTAACGATGGCAGCCTGTCGACGACCGCAACGGCGGGGCAGTCGGTGTACCAGCGGGAAAACTGCGCCGGTTGCCATAGCGGGGACCGCCGCACGGATTCAGCGGCCGGCGTGGTGCATGATGTCGGCACACTGACCGCTGCCACCGGCTCCAGCCATGAGGGCCCGGTGTATGGTATCGATACGCCCACCCTGGATTTCCTCTGGGCAACCGCACCGTACCTGCACAACGGGGCCGCGCTGAGTATTGCCGAAGCCATACTGGCCCATGACAACCTGACCGTCACGGAACAGGAAGCGGTGGAGTTGGAGTTCTACCTGCTGGAGAGCGATGCCGGGCGACCGTGACGAATGCGGTCGCCCCCATTGAAATGGAAGAAAACGATAAAAGAAGGAAGCAGAGGTGCGATACACCCATGGTGTTCTCGTCAGGTGCCTGGAGCGATTGAAGATCGGGTGCCTGATCGCTGTCATGGTGTCCCCGGCCATCGTGATCGCCGAGGACTGCAATAGCGGTTGTGAGGTGGTCTCCCGGGAGGGGCACTTCCGGATCTCCGTCTCCCCGGTAGAAGGAGAGGTGCCGCTGCGGGACCATCACGACTGGGTCCTGGACGTGTGGGATACCAATAACAATCCGGTGAAACTGGACGGATTGTCCATTACCGGGGGCATGCCTGGCCATGGCCACGGACTGCCCAGCCAGCCCAGGGTGTCGGAGTACCTGGGGGAAGGGCGTTACCGGCTGACCGGGTTCCTGTTCAACATGCATGGCGACTGGATACTGCGTTTCCATCTGGTCAGGCAGGGCGTCCAGGATGTTGCGGACCTGGAACTGACCCTGGATTACTGATGGCTATCCGTCGTGCCCTCGTCCTGCTGCTGATCCTGATGACGCCGTCCCCCGCCGCACTGGCGGAACGACCGGGTGGACTCACGGATCGTGACCTCCGCATCCTCCAGTCCCTGAGCCTGGCCGAGCTGGGGCCCGTTCCCCCCAGTCCGTCGAACCGGGTGGCGGACAGCCAGCGGGCGGTGGCCCTGGGAAAGGACCTGTTCTTTGATACTTCCCTCAGCCTGGACGGCTCACTCTCCTGTGCCAGTTGTCATCAGCCGGACAAGGCGTATACCGACGGCAAACCCCTCGCCGAAGGTGTCGGGCGCACGGCTCGTAACACTCCCACCCTGTATGGCGCCGCCTACCTGGATTGGCTCTACTGGGACGGTCGCCGGGACTCGCTCTGGTCCCAGGCGCTGATACCCTTCGAGGCACCCAGTGAAATGGGGGCCAGCAGGGTGTCCGTCGTGCGTCGCGTGCTATCCGATCCCGAGTACCGGGAAGCCTACCAGGCGCTGTTTGGTGCCCCGCCGAATCTGGACTGGGACAACCTGCCGGAACAGGCAACGCCCATTGGGGAAGTGGAAAAGCAGAATGCCTGGTACCGCCTGGCGCGTCCGGTCCAGCGGAAGATAAACACCGCATTCGCCAACATCGGCAAGACCCTGGAGGCCTTCCAACGCACCCTCCATCCCCCGGAAACCCGGTTTGACCGCTTTGTGTCGGCACTGAGCCAGGGCAATATGGCGCAGGCCGATGAGCTGGTGACCGACCAGGAACTGGCCGGCATCAAACTGTATACCGATGACCAGCGCACCCAGTGCCTTCGTTGCCACAATGGCCCGCTGCTCAGTAATGGTGGCTTCCACAATATCGGCACCGGTCAGTTTTCCGGGGAGAACATGGATTTCGGGCGGGTATTCGGGCTGCAGGCCGTGCTCATGGATGAATTCAACTGTCTGGGGGATTACAGCGACGCCAGCGCTGATCAATGCGACGCCCTCAACCATGTGTCACAGGACGCCCACCAGAGCCTGCATGGCGCCTTCAAGACCCCCACGTTGCGATACCTTGAGCAGACGGGCCCCTATTTCCATGACGGTCGGTTCCGTTCCCTGGAAGCGGTTATCGACTATTACCAGGATCCACCGGATAGCGGCCCGAACGGGATGCATGAATTACAGGACCTGGACCTGACCGCAAAAGAGAAAAATGCCCTGATTGCATTTTTGAACATGTTGAACTAGCAGAATCGATCACATGTTATCGGGGCATAATAGGGTCGATAACATGCCAAAACGATTTATACCCCGGCTAGCGTTTGTCCCGGACAGCTTCAATACTTAAAGACAGTCTCCAATCAATGGATATAGGTGGATTATGTCCGTCACAAAGATATCGGCATTGATGTTATTGGCTGTCACCCTTTCTGGCTGTCAGGTCTGGCAAAGTGATCTGGACCGAAAGGAGGCTCCATCCGCGATAAGTGAACCCGGGGTCGTCTATGTCGAATACTGGGATAACATCGAAGGTGTCAGTGTGTCCGACCTGACCAGTGCCCCCGGTTATCCGGACAATCCGGATGACACCGTATCCATCAATAGCCTGGATGGTCCCAGGGAGCGGGGAAGCCAATATGGTGCCAGGGTCAGGGGCTTTATCGAACCGCCCCTGGCTGGCGAATACCGTTTCTTTATAAGCAGTGACGACCAGTCGGAATTCTATCTAAGCTCCAATGTCAGCGAGGATAACAAGGAACTGATCGCCTCCGTAACGGGTTGGGCAAACGCTGGGGTGTTCGACAAGTATGCATCCCAAGCATCCGGCATTATTGATCTGGAGAGCGATAAACGTTACTACTTCGAAATTCTGTTCAAGGAGCGCTGGGGTGACGATCACTTCATTGTGGCTTGGGAAGGGCCGGGATTTGCGCGCAGTATCGTGCCTGCGTCTGCTCTCCATTCATGGGCGCCGCCATCCGAGCTGGACGACGAGGCCGGTATGGCCGTGGGCGAAGCCTATAATCTGGGCTACCGGGTAGGCTACCTTGATGGTGAGGAAGGACTGGACTTCAACCCGGAATACCCTCCCGAAGATGATGACGGCGATGGCATCTACGACAATTGGGAAGTGGTCCACGGTCTGGACCCCAATAATCCCGACGACGCCAGGTCAGATCCGGACGGCGATTTCCTGAGCGCCTCCCAGGAGTTCTTCCTGGGCACTGAAGAGGGCAATACCGATACCGACGGAGATGGGATACCCGATGGCGAGGAGTTCGCCATGGAGCTGGACCCGCTCGACCCGGCAGACGCCCGGGAGGATCTTGATGGGGACGGTTATACCAACCTCCAGGAGTATCAGGCCGGTACCGACATCCGGTCAGCGGAGGATATGCCCGAGGAGCCGGAGACCGCCTTTGTGTCCGGTTTTGTTGGCCAGTACTTCGACGGCACTGGGTTTGATGAACTAATCTACGTCCGCCTGGACGACATTGTCGACTTTGACTGGGGCCGGAATAGTGCGCCCGATGGGCTGCCTCTAGACAATTTTAGCGTACGCTGGTTTAGCCAGTTTGTGCCGCCCCACAGCTCCGGTACGAGGGATTACCGCTTTACTGTTTCTTCTGATGATGGTGTTCGACTTTACCTAGATGGCGACCTAGTCATAGATGAATGGCAGGGTCAGGCTGTAACCAGCTTTACCCATATCGCTTCTCTGCCTGCTGGAGACCCTGTCGCTGTGACACTTGAGTACTTCGAGGGCGAGCTTGACGCAGCCATTCAAATGAGTGTCATAGATCTCGCTGACGGAACGGGAGTTAACTTTACGGAAGCCTTCCGCTCACCAGATCCGACATCCACATCAACAATGGATACAGACAACGATGGCATACCGGACACCTGGGAACTGGCAAATGGTACTAACGCCTGGGTAGCCGATGGGGGAGAAGTGCTCAATGACCAGGGAGTCTCCAACCTGGAGGCCTATTCCAGTGGACTGTCACCACGAACCCTGGAGCCGGCGGCCGGAGAGCCGGGTATCCTGCCGGATGAGGAAGAAGAGACCGCCACCGGCGAAGGAAGTGTACTGCTCACCTGGACCGCGCCATCAACCCGGGTGGATGGGGAATCCATAGCCCTGAGCGAAATCGACTCCTACATCGTGCGCTATGGTCAGGAGGAGACCCTTGACCAACAGGTCGAAGTGGATAGTGCCGACACCAGTTACCAGTTCAGTAACCTAGAATCCGGAACATGGTACTTCACGGTTCAGGTGGTAGACAACAGTGGCCTTGTCAGTGAACCGTCGGAAGTGGTGACGCACAGTGTCCCCTAGAGTTGGCCAGCGTTACGGTTTGTTATGAATTGCAGGAATGAGATGTTCGTCCGGCAAAGAGGTGGCGTAAGATCTAGCCTTGACCGATACATAAGATACCGATTGCCGGACCGACGATAATCACCCTGAGTATTGAGGCTGTCAGATGAAAGTTAAAAGTCTTCACCCAGTAAGAAGAGAACCAAAAGTGGCTCGCAACCCGTTAGTTATATCAATAATGTCCTTGCTAATCATTCCAGCTGTCGCTGAGTCCCGTGTGCTTTTCGAGGAGTCTTTTGATGACTTGCCTGACTATACCAGTTCTGAAGAACTGAATCTTGAAGGATGGGATTATCGAAGAAATGGCGAAGTAAGCTGGTCGCCAAGTAGCGGATATCCCAAGAAGCATGATGCATTTGAGATCCTTGAAAGAAATGCCGATAAGGCAAGAGGTGGTAGTGGGAAATCGTTTGTTGGGTGGCGGGAATCCTATGATCCTGGTTGGAAGCAATGGAATAGTGACGGAATACTACTGAAATATATGCCAGAAGGATATGATCAGCTGTATGTCAGTTTCTATATTAGGTTTAGCCCAGAATGGACCAAGAGTGGAAACTCAAAGATTTTTCGAATCTTCAGTTGGAATGGAGAAGAAAGTCCATTTGTATTCTTTTCTGATGGTAACGCCGGGCCACTTTTCGATTGGAAATATTCTCATAGCGGTTCCTACGGTGTGAGGAATTTCCTGACTTTTAGAGGAGGGCCTCATGGAGAGAACTATAAAATTGACGGCAACGATATGCCTGGTACGCCTCGAAGCTTGATAAATCAAGGCGATATATCTATGAACTACACCAAAGACACGGTCGGAATGTCGTTGGACGGTGGGACGCCGGAAATTCGCGACCAAGTCAACGGCGGTTTCATTTCGGATAATATGAACCAAACGGTTACGCATGAGCAGATTTTTGGCGATAGCAGTAACTGGACAAAAATGGCCTTCTACGTCCAGATGAACTCAGCGCCGGGTGCTAATGACGGCGTAGTAATGCAATGGATTAATGATGAACTTGTTTTCAGAAATAACACGGTCAACTGGGTTGGGGAAAATTCCGGAAATCAGATGGTTGAGTGGAATGCAGTTGCACTGGGAGGAAACGATTTCTTCCGTGAATACCCTAACGATCAGCGTTATGAAGAGTGGTATTCTATAGATGATGTTGTGATATCTACGGAAATACCTGAATTTGTGGCCATTCCTAACCCGCCATCAAATATTTCGATTGAATAGAGAAAGAGGCGGCTGTGCTTAAAAATTGCTCAGCCGCCTTTTTGAGCTGCGCCTGTGTTTGTGGTCAGGCTCTTTTTAATGCCTCTTGCCACACCGATTGTTCGCCCTATTAAATATAGTAAGTCCAGATAGAGTATTTTGTGGAGTTTTCTGGACAGCTTTAGCGGGTTCTTGGATCTGGATATTCTTTTTATGGATAGAATGGTCGTCAATGCGGTTGCCGAGATCAAGCATAGTAAAAAGTAAATCAAGTTCCCGGTAATCAGCATCGAGATTGCGGTAATAACCGATATATCAAATGCTATGATTATAAGGAAGATTGGGTCTTTTGTTGATTCTCCAATTCTGTCTATATAATTCTCTGAGTGCCATGCTTGACGTTTTATGAAATCTTGAGCTGTTTTTGCATTTCCCAGGTGAATGACGTTTAGAGCCTGGTTGATCTTCACCGAAATTCCGGATCTTCTTAAGTCGCTAGCTAACTGAGAATCCTCTCCGGATGAAACGTTTTCGTTGAATCCTCCAACCAAGCTGAAGTGCTCTTTTTTGATAAATATAGTTCCTCCAAGTAAATCGATTTTCTCAGAGGTTGTGTCTTTTAGACCTAAAAGCCAGTATCGTTCTATCCAAGATGCCTCGCTGTCTAACGAGTACTTGCCACCGAGGACGGTTTCCGGGTGTAATTGTAATAGGTTGATTCCTGATGCAAGCCAGTTCTTGGGGGCTACACAATCACCGTCAATAAATGCGAGAATTTCCCCTGAGGCATATAATGCTCCATAGTTTCTGACTGCTCCAACTGGCCCGCTTTCTTTGTATATGTATTTGACGTCTTCGAACTCTTGGACATGACGTGAGGTATTATCTGTAGACGCGTTGTCTACAACAATTACCTCGTAGTTTTCCTTTGGTAGATCCTGAGCCATCAAAGAGTTAAGGCAGCGAGTTATATAGGGTTCTTCGTTGTGTGCCGGCACTATTACTGATATTTTTACGCCCATGGTTGTCAGGTGCCTTACATTGGTGAGCTTTGCTTGGTCTTTAAGACGAAACGGAATTTTCCGTTCTTTTGTCTTGGGATTCGCGACTGGTAATTTATAGTAACTTTGAAGTCTTCTCCTAGCCTTAATTTGGAGTTTTCGATGATCATTGACTCGGCCAGTGTATTCTTTTCTGTTTCTGAAACAATATTAAACTGTGCTTCCCCGCATTTATGTTGAACGATCTGGGCTTCTTTAATACCCGGAACACCTTTGAATATCTGGCTCACGCGGCCGATTTTCCGGCCATCTTGCGTTTCAATATACTCATCTATTCGACCCTCAATTTCTGAGAGCCTGGGAATCCCAGAGGAGAGCTCGTTCCCAGGCGCAGGAACTGCCAGGTCACCAACATCATATCTCACCAGTGGCATTGCAGTATTGGTGAGTGACGTCATGATCAGTTTATGCTGTCCTTCACCCGACTCCAGTGGCTCTAGCTCGGTAATTCCCGGGAGCGGATTTGAATGATATATCCCCTCATCATCTTCTCCGGCAAAGTTCAGATATTCCGCAGTGCTGTAGTAATCTCTTACTTTACAGTTAAAAACCGCCTCAATTCTTTCTCTCTGCCAGTTTAATAGATTTTCGGAGTTCGTAACTATTAGTTTTGGCCTGAATTCCGGAACTATACCTTTCAAGTGATAGTGGTTCGCTATTTCATAGATGGCTGAGGGGTATCCAATCAGCTCTAGAGGGGCGAATTGTCGTAGCTTCTCCCTATAATGAGGAAATGTGTTGGTGTTTAGGTGGTAGCTTGAAAATAAAAGTTGATTTTCTGCGCTATTATACTTCCAGAAGGGAGGAGTTAGGTTATCCGTTGATTTAATTATTCTACCGGCAAAGGTGGCGCGGCGGGCACCAAAAGGAACGCCATTTCGCTCCTCGAAATCGACTAATAGCGCCATAGCGAGCTTATAAGTCTCTTCATCAACATCAATGGCAACCGGTGTGCCGGTGCTTCCGCTCGTTTTATGTGACGCATGAACTAGTTTTCTATTTGCTGGCCGAAACTCTTGTGGGGATGACCGTAATACGTCCTTTTTCAGGATGGGAATTTTTTTTAGGTCATCGAGGTTTGTTATATCGTTTATTGTCAGGCCGTGATTAATAAAAAGCTTGTGATAATAAGGGATTTTCTCATAACAATACGCAAGCATGTTGTGCATACGCTCGCATTGGTAATCGTATATCTTTTTGGTTGTCCAAGTATGTGTGCTTCTAACCGTTTCCAATAGCTGTTGGTATGATCCGGAGTATCTTTTTCTGTATTGAATTTTTCCATACATGGACACAGCCAGAGATTTTGCCCACTCTGGTGATTTGAGATAGATTTTTTCGGCTTTGCTCATATATGGGCTCTATTTTCTGTTATACAAGCGATTTTTGATAGTGTACGCAGGGTTCCCGGCAACAATATCACCCTTAGATGGGGACGTCGTTAGGACGCTGGCGCTAGCTACTATCACTTTTTCAGGAACAGAGCAGGTAATTACTGAGTTATTGCCAATCCAGCAATCTGTTTCAACAGTTATTTTTTTGAAAATTCCGCCCTGCTGTTTGATTGGTTTTGTGGCATCTTGGAAATTATGTTGTTTATTGCCGCTGAGAATATGCACCCCGCTACCGATCAACGTATTTTCTCCAATGGTGCACTTGCCAATATTGCACTGGGGGCCGATGTAGACGCCCCGCTTGATTGTCGTATCCCGGTGGGATAGCAGGGTCAGGAAACCCACGGAAATGTCATCGGATGTGTCCGGGCAGGCCAGGCGATAGAAGGCGGCCCGCAGATAGGTGCCAATCTTGCCGGGTATCAGGCTGAGGGCCTGGGAAAAGCCCTGGAAGGTTGAGTCCTCCTGGGTGATGGCGGCCAGTCCGAGAAACAGCAGGTACAGGGGCGCTGCCAGTATCAGGAATACCGTTTTGATGGTTCTCTTGATCACCTGTCTTGCTGTCATGGCCGGTCCAGCCTTGCGTTGAGCCAGGCGCGCTCCCGGGCCGGGCGGAAGGTTGCCAGTGCACGTGCCAGGCGTATCATGACCCTGGCTGTCAATGTGCCCCAGGTCAGTCTCGGTACTTCCGGTATGTCCGGCAGGGGGGATGTCTCAGGTGCCGGCACGATTGACTGGTGGGGGCCATGATTCTGCAACAGGATAATCTGGATCCGGGCATAGTGACGTTCGTCGCTGGCGGCAAGCCTGTGGCAGGTTGCCTGTAACCAGAGGTCGGACTGGTGCAGGTAGTCGTCCGCTTTTTCCGGGTCGATGCCGGCGGCCATGCGCAGCAGCATCACCTTGCGGAGATCCTGGGCGGTCCAGGTGTCGTTGGGGAACTCCAGTTGTTCCGGGTCCTCCAGGAAAAGGCGCTCGTGCGTAAGCATCCAGCGGGTGTACCGGACGAGGGCGTTCCGGGCGTAGCGGTAGTTCTCATCGACCTGTTGGTAGGCTGACTTCAGCCACAGGTAACGGCTGATGCTGGTCAGCAGCACCAGGTAGGACCAGCCGGTTTCAACGTCCAGCAGTTGGCGTTGCCTGATATCATCGGCCGGGTGGATCGTCTGGCGGATGACGTTCTCGGCCAGCTCCAGCCAGTCCTCGTCCGGTTGCAGTTGCCAGGCATCCAGCAGGGCGTTCAGGTAGTTGCCGGTTCCCCGGGTGAACGGATAGGTGTGGCGGGATGGGCGCTCTCCCCGGATCAGGGCCCGAGCCTTGGGCAGGTCCTGTTTCTTCATGGCCAGCAGTTGTTCCAGCAGGCCGCCCTGTCCCTCATGCATGGCCTTCATCCAGCCGGCGAGTTGGAGTACCGCCTGACGGGATGATTCCGCACCGGTCAGGTAATAGTGGTATAGCAGCCCGGTAGTGTAGCAATGCTCGGAGGCTGGCCCGCCCCCCGTCTGCCCGGGTGTCGAACTGGTGCTGTTGTGCTTGCTGAAGGTCCGGTGGGTGGCGGTATGGGCCGGCAGGTAGTGGTCGGTGTGCCAGAACAGGCCGTTGTTGTATTCGCTCCGGTCCTCGGTGGTGTGGTAGATGTCAATGTCCACCACATGCCGGGCCAGGTCATCCATCAACTCGAACCAGCGCCTGTCGCCGGTCAGCGCATATTGCCGAGCGAAACCATAGATGGCGTCGTACTGGTTGTTGTAGTGGGAGATCAGGGGCGGTTCTCCCGGTGCCTGGTAGAGGGTTTCATGGTCGGCGAAGATGTCGCCGAAATTGCGCCACCCGTACTCGTCGATGATCTCCCGCTTGGTGAAGAAGTTGCTCTGTCCTTCCAGTCCGTCCTGGATCAGTGCCTCCAGGGGGCCGGGTTCCGCGTTCGCCTGGAACCAGGGAAAGGCCTGTGCTTGCTGGTACTGGTCCGGGGACAGGGTTGGGCGTAGCCGACGGGATACCCAGGCGAGGGCGTCCGGATCCGCTGAATCTTTCAGCCACAGGGTTTGCGTCTTGCGTTCACCGCCTTGCAACTCGTAGGGCTCGGGGGCGTCACCGGGGAAAAGTCCCACGGTCAGGCTGGCGTTGCCGGCGCTGATGGACGATGGGAAGTTCTGCCAGAAAGCGCTGAGCGTTGCCTGCAGGCCATGATCGCCTGTGCGAATACCCGCGCTTGGTTGGGCCCGGTTGCCGGAGGCCAGTTCCTGCCCATCCGAGGTTAGCCGGTAACCCCGGAAGCGGGGGAGAGGTTGCCCGCCGGCATTCACATGATTGAGACTCTGCCAGGCGTCGCCGCCGCTGGAATCCTGGTACAGGTGGAGCTCTTGCCCCTCATCGGCGGTAATCGGTTGGTGCTCTGCTCCCGGGCGAAGCCAGCCGGTTCCGGTTTTTGGCGATGTGACAACCAGCTCCAGTGACCGGAAATGGACGGACCCGGGATCGCCCAGATCCCAGAGCCCGCCGGAGTGACGGGCCCGGTTGGGGTTGTGCAGGCACACGTCCACTTTAACGTGGCCACTGCCCTGGTAGACCTCCAGCCGGCATTGCAGTTTCCCCAGGGGGACCTGATCCGGCGTCAGCCACTGCCCATGGCACTCGAGGGTAACGCTGACATTGCCACGGCTGACGACCTGCCAGGGTTTGTCCATTGTCAGGGTACAGGGCTGGCCTTGGGCATCTGTGTATCGCAACTGATGTCGGACGACCGCTGTGTTATCCACTGTTCCGTCGCCCTGGCGGTTCGTCCGAGTCCACTCAATCCGGTCCGGTGTGAACTGCAGGCTTTGGGTGTCCGTGGACACAGTCAGGGTGCCGTCTGGCTGCTGATTGATTTCCGGTGATGAATCAGGAGCTGGTGGTGACGCCGGGGCCGCCTCAAGCCTTAGTTCGGCGCTATCATTGGCCGCAAGGCTGGCCAGGAGCTGGACGGACAGCCAGCGCACGCTGCCGTCGTGCCAGTGTGCAAGGGGCGTGGATTGGCAGGGTATGACGTGGCCCGTAGCCGGATTAAGAAGCCGCAGTTGGGGGACCTGCCCGGGGTGGAGGCCACCCTGTTTTAGGGGAATACCAATGGTGACCGGCTCATCCTGTCGGATGATACCAGCGTCTTCCCTGAGATAAACGGCGATGGGGTCCATGATCATGCCTACTGCCAACTCCTGTATGCGATAGCATACGACCTTTTCCGGGTAACATAAAGTAACATTCGTGCGTTGTGGGCGTGGTTTCAGCCGATTTTTTGAGCCGGTTTATGTCGTGGTCATGTGGGTTCTTTCCCGGGTTTTGTCGCCGGCATGAGCATTTGCGCGAATTTTTTTCCAAGGCGAGTACCTGGTGACTCAATCCAGCGATAGGAAAGGGCCGCCAGTCCAATACTCCCGGCAAAGGCCCAGCTACAGATCCAGGCGATTCTTGCCCACTCACTATGAATGCCAAAGTGGATCAGTCCAAGTATGGCAATGGCAATGAGCAGGTTGTGGTAGAGGTAGAGGCTGTAGGAAATCTTCCCCAGATACAGGGCAGGCGACCGCGCGAATCCCGGTAATCGAAGGTCGCTGAAGAGTATCAGCGTAACCAGTGCCACCGCACATAGGCCGAAGAAAACCCACTCGCTTGGGATAATCCGATAGAACTCTATTCTGACGATATTATTTGCCATCAGGGACGCCAGGGCGACTATTACAACAACCATAACCAGCGCAAAAGCCCGATTCAGGCGGAGTTTCCGAGTCGAGTAGAGGTGCCCCAATGCCATGCCCGCAGCGAACGTAAAGGCCAGAACAAGGACCAGCTTGCTATCCAGAGGAAGCACATCGAACCGGGCAAGAAAAAACATGCCTGCCGCTATGATGGCCGGTCCGAATATGGAGGTGAAACGAATGGACAGCAAAAACAGTGGGAACATCAGGTAGTACTGGAATTCGACAGGCAAACTCCAGAAGGCGTTGTTATAGAGCCCCGAGGGGCCGGTGATATTAAAGGTCAGCCCCAGGTAGATCAGCAGATCATTGAAGTCCGATGGCGCAAAGAACTGGTGTTCAACCCAGTGGCCCAGGGGTTGACCATAGAGCATCTGGAAAACTGGCCTGAATGCGAGGTACGCGGCCAGGGCGACAACATAGGCGGGCCAGATACGGAAAAATCGCTTGAAATAAAAGCCGGTGAGTTCCCTGCCGGAGCCAACCTGGAGCCGATAGTTGCTAAGCGTCAGGGTACATCCGCTGAGCACGAAAAACAGGGCCACGCCCAGTGATCCCAGATCAAAGGCGTTCAGGATATTGAAACCTGGTATCTCATCCTGTGGGTTATACCCGACTTCCAGCGCGCGAACGCTGTGGGATACAACAACCACACCGGCGGCGAGGCCGCGCAGCCAGGTTAAGGATTCTATCTCAGAAGCTCTCACATCTTACCCATCCGTATAAGCCGTACCGTCCAGTTCAACGGGGCGGAGTCTGTACGTTATCGGCGTCGGCCTTTTGCGTTGCCTGATCGACGGCAATACCCAGTTGCTCCAGCCAGACGGCATTGCCCCTGGCATTGAGGTGGAGGCCATCTCCCACGTGATACTGGTCTGAAAGCTGGTCGCCGCTTTCCATAAGTAATTGGCCAGCGTTTACGCACAGAACCCTCTTGTTCTCCGAACAAAGGACGTCGAGGGACTGGTTTACCGATGTCACGGTGTCTGAGATACCTGTGCGCCCCAGATTTTCCTCATCGACAGGCATTATCAAACTGATAATAACGGGAATTGAAGATGGAATAAGCTCCAGCGACTTACGGTAGGCCGATGAGACCACCTCGGGGTTACCACGGGCAATGTCGTTGATGCCAAAGGCCATGATAACGGCGGCAGCCCTGTCGAGATTATGGTGACTTTCGAGTTGACTGAGAATCTCCGCAGAGCCCGCGTGGCCGATTCCGTAGTTAACCGCCATGGGCGACGCCGCCGTAACGCTCAGGCCCTGTACCAGGCTGTCGCCGTAAAACAGTACCGAATGGTTCGGTATGTTCCGGTCCTTCCGGGCATTGAAAGCCATCATTTGCTGAACGTAGTGCTCGGTGGCGTACCCGTTGAGGTAGCTGTACCAGAGTCGCTTCAGCGGGCTGTAGGCCATGGCGGCAGCGGTGAATGCCAGCAGGCAGATAACCACGCCGATGATTGTCCATTTTTTTGACAGCAATTCTGCCTCCATTTCTGTCCGCCCAGGGTATTGTCTGGCATCAACTCTAGAGAGAGCCAACGGCCCCCCTACGGAGCACTTCGAATATCCGTGGTAACAACGCCACCTTCAATCTGTCGCGTCAGCCGGTCAATGGCCTGTGCGCAATCGCGGGGTCCGCAGGGCGCCTGTAGTGTCAGGAAGGCGAAACGCCCCTGGCCCTGTAACGTGGCTGGTATTTGCAACAGCTTGGCGGTCCAGTAGCTGTTGGCGCGATAGCGGCCCACAAGGTAGTGCTGGTAAACGGCGACCTGCTGTCGGGAGGCCAGGTTCTGGTAGATCCGGATCGGCGGCTGCCCGTGCTCCTCCGCCAGGAACCAGTTGCCGGTATCGAGGGGCCTGGGCAGGTAGGGCACCAGCTTTTCATTGGAGGCTGATCGTACGCTTTGGCCCAGCGAGATCCAGTGGCCATCCGTGGAGCGCCACACGTCGTGTTCCATGTGGGCTGGCAGGCGAACCGCCAGCGGCAGTCGGTCCGGGTCCTCCGCCGTCAGATCGCTATTGGAGGGTGCCCAGGGGGGCGACTGGGTTGCCGCGGAGTGGGCGATGCTGATGCCGAGTGGGCCAATCAGCAGGCCGGCGACAATGAAGATAAAGGGCTTTCCGGATGTGGGCATGGTAGCGCCCACGGGAGCCGGTGTCCGCCGGTGCACCGGGGCCAGCAGCATGACGGGAATGACGAACGCGGCAAACACCAGCCAGCCGAAGGTTTCGTGCTCCGTTACCAGGTCACTTTCCATATTCGAGTAATAGGCGATCAGGACCAGGGCAGTAATGCGCACCCAGTTTATGATCAGGGCCAGCAGCACACTGGTGGTGATCGCGGCCAGCCAGCCCTTCCAGCGAAAGTCATTGAGGATGGCGGTTATCATGCCAAGCAGGATAGACACCGCCAGGTAGCGAATGCCGGAGCAACCATCAGCGATAACCAGTCGACCGTAGGGCAAGGTGATATTGGCGCCTTCGATCAGCGCCGTGATACCCAGGAGGCCCACCAGGTCGCCCACCACCACGGACGCCAGCTCAACCAGGAAGGGCACCATGTCCGCCCAGATGGGGAGCGACAGCGAAAGCAGCAGGACATGGGGCAGGAACGCGACGGCGGCCCTCAGCCCATACAGGGTCCAGCACACCAGCAGCAGGCCGGGTGGGAGCATCAGGTAGGCCAGGGTGTCGATCCGCACCAGTTCCAGCAACGCCCAGCCGACGACCGCCAATAGCAACAGGCTGCCTCCCACGATTGGAGAGCCCCGTGGCCCGGATATCCGGGGGCGGGGCGGGTGGACAACAAGCAGTCCCAGGAAGATGAGAAACGTCGGCAGACCATGAGCCAGCACCTGTTCCCACTTCAGCCATTCCTGGATGAGCCGGAACCACGTGGGCCAGAACAGTAGAATGCAGACGGCAGTCGCAATCAGGTACGGGCGGGCGAGCGGGAATTGCTGGAATGTTTTCCTTAACATCGGTGCCAGACTTCTCGTTGGGATCAAGGCATGTTCGATGATGAGTGTATCGAAAAACAGGGAGGGGTGCGCGGGTTATTCCTCAAGCGGAACCAGGGCGCTCCAGAAAGAAAGACCGGGCCCAGGGGCCCGGTCCTATCGCCAGTACCCGGATGGAAAATCAGGCTGCGCGGCGGCGTGCTGCTCCCAGACCGACCAGGCCGAGACCCAGAAGAGCCAGGGTGCCAGGCTCGGGAACGTTCTCAGTGGTGACTTCAAGCACGGATTTGCCGACGTAGAAATCGCCAACAAGCGCTTTCACCGTGATGTCCAGGAAACCGTCAGCATTGAGTGAAGCCAGGGCTTCGAGCTGCAGCTCGCTGTAGAAGTCCGAATTACCGTCTGTAGGACCGCCGGTATCAAAGTCGAAATCTTCCACGATAACCAGCCCGCCTTCCAGCAGATCCGGAATGGTGATCCATCCGATGCGGGTACCTTCGTTGTCATCGTAGATGTCGATGGTCAGGTTGCCGCTGATGGCACTTCCCAGGTCGAAACCATCGTCGTTGAGATCGTGCTGATACCAGTGAACGGGGTTGGAAATAACGTTCATGTATTCGTTCTGGTAAACCGTATCAGTGATTGAGCCGGCGGAGGCCGCTGATGCCCAGAGCACTGTTGCGGCAAGGGTCAGTCCAAGTTTCTTGATCATTACTACGCTTCCTTTTTTCAGTTGGGTTATGTCCAGCAGTTTTTAGATAAGCATGGATCGGGCCAGTTTTTTTATGTCTTTTCAGTCAATGGGTTACGGCATAACTTCGAAGGCGGGATGTATTTTGTGTAAAGTACATTGACGTGCAAAGAAAAAGCCGGAAGCGGTTAAGCTCCCGGCTTTTTGTGCTGCCCGAGGTCCGGGCATGGCCGCTGTTACGCCTGGCGACGGCGTGCAGCACCCAGGCCGAGCAGGCCCAGGCCGAGCAGGGCAAGGGTGCCGGGCTCAGGCACGGCCGACGAGGCAGACCAGCTGAAGGTTCCGCCAGAGGTATTACCGGTGTAAACCCAGGTCAGTTCCGAGGAATCGGTACCGTCCGTGATGTACCCAACGCCATCAAGCTTCAGGCTGTTGCCCTGATAGTCAACGCCCTTGATGGTTTCCAGGAAGAAGGACAGTGTTTCACCGGAACTGGAACCGGTTCCGCTCCACACCAGCTGCGGTGAGTTGAGCGGGTCATAGAGGAAATCGGTGAACTCAACTTTGTCACCAGCGGTAAAGTAGTTGGCAAAATCGTCTGAAACATCAGTCACCAGAGCGTTCTTCTCCGGCGCTGTTTCGTCAAATCCCGTGCCGAACCAGACTTCGTCGTCGTCAAACCCCGCACCGGTACCGAAGGCGGAAAAGCTGGCACCGCCCGTGGTGGGTACCGCAAAGCTCAGGGAGGACAGGGTCAATAACACTGAGCCTGTCAAAACCTTGATCGCACGATTCATGTAGTTCTCTCCGTATCTCAATCCGATGAATTCCTTTACGCACCATCCATTCCGGGCTGGAACGGGTAGCGCGACTACGTGCCGCTGTCACTCGCTGAATGGTAGCGGCTGACGGGGCCGTTGCCCTGCCATTACTCCATATACCAAGCGAAAATCGAGCCAATAAGGAATAAATAATAAAAACAAGGAGATACAAATTTCGTGATTGGCGGGTGTAAATTGTTCCGACAGTACCGTCTGTCTGAGATCGGGCAACCACCGACTGGGGGCGGTGGTTGCCGTTCAGGGACGGGAAATAGGTGTCAAAGGATCTGACGTTTATTTTTTGGCCAGGCCGCTATGGGTCACAGGGCCTGATTGATGCTGTCCAGGTGGTCCTTGATTTCCTGGCTTTCCGGCGCCAGTGCCAGGGCCTCTTCCATCACGGCCTTGGCTTGTTGGTGATTGCCGGAAAGGTGCAGCAGCCAGCCGTAGGTGTCCAGTATGGCGGGGTTCTCCGGGGCCAGGTCCCGGGCGTTGCGCGCGAGGACCAGTGCCCGATCCTGATCGCGTTCCCTCAGCAGCCAGGCCAGGTTGTTCATGGCAACGGGGTTGTCGGGGCGCAGTCCCAGGGCGGTCTCATAGCTGGTGATAGCCGCCTGCTCGTCGCCGCTGGTCATCAGGTACTCCGCCCGGGTCAGTTGCGCGGCGGCGCTGTCCGGGCTGGCCTCCACCCAGGCTTGCGTCAGTTCCCCCAGACGGTCCGGCGCATGCTGTTTGGCCAGTCCCACCACGGGGGGTAACAGGTCGGCGTTGGCCGTGTCCTGCCACCGTTGCCGCAAGTAATCAAAGGCGGCTTTCTCGCCATCCGTGGCTGTGATCAGCCTGGCGCGAGCCAGGTCGATGGCGCTCTGTTCGCCGAAGGTGCCTTCCAGTTCATCCAGGCTGGTACGGGCCTCCTGGAAGTTGCCTTCGGCGGCGGACACGCGCACCGGGATCAGGGCGAACGCCAGGTTATCCGGGCGCAGGGAAGCCGCCTGTGCCGCCTTGGCCCGGGCGGTGGGCCAATCTTCCTGGCCGGCGGCCTGCTCGGCTTCGGCAATCAGCAATTGTCCCCTGATGGTCCGCGACTGGTCGGTCTGCTCCGCTTCCGGGATCCGGTCCAGGATCTGTCGTGCCTCGTCGAGCCGGCCCTGTTGAATGCGTATCTGGGCGGCCAGGGTGTAGGCATTGGGGGCCATGACTTCGTTGTCCTGTCCGATCCGGTTCAGCCAGTCCGCCACCGCGTCGGGGTTGTGGTCCCGGGCGTAGATCTGTCCGGCTGCCTGCAGCAGGCGGATATTGGTCGGTTGGACCCGGGCGGCGTCCAGGAAGGTTTCAACCGCCTCTCCGTTCATGTCCTTGCCCTGGTACACCGTACCCAGCGCCACCAGGGTCAGCAGGTCATCCGGTCGTTCGCCGACCTGTTCCTCCAGGCGGGCCTGAGCGGAGTCGGTGTCTCCCAGGCGGTGTTCGGTCATCGCGGCAAGCGTTACTGCCCGGGGCTCATCGGCAAAGCCATTCAGCAGTGATTCAGTGACCTCCCGGGCTTCCTTCTCCCGGTCGGTGCGCAGCAGCAGGGCCAGGTAATACTGCGTGACCGACCAGTCCGTGGGGGTCTCTGTAAATGCCACCCGCATCTGGGCAAGGGCCTGCTCGGCCTGGCCGTCCTCCATGTAATGGCGGGCCAGGGCCAGTCTCAGGCGTGAGCGGGAGCGGTCCAGTTCCAGTGCCTTGCTCAGGCTTGCCACGCCTTCATCCGCCCGGTCCGGCAGGGAGAGGGCCAGCAGGCCGTGGAGGGCCAGCAGTTCCACGTCCTTGGGGCGTGCTTCTATGGCCCGGGACAGGGTCTTGAGGGCATCCTCGCGCTTGCCGGTGTCGATCTGGGCGATGGTGGCCGCGCGCAGTAAGGGGGTCGGCGTGGTCTCCGCGTCGATGTTCTCCACCAGGAGCGACCGGGCGTCTTCGGCACGGCCTTCCTGCAGGTTGAGCGCGCCCAGCATCAAGGCCACCCGTTCGTTATCCGGGTTTTGCTGCAGCAGTTCTTCCAGGGTGGTACGGGCGGTATCGAGATCGCCACTGTTGATGGCTTCGATGGCGGATTCCGCCCGTTCCCGGGTTTCCGAGTTGGTGTTCTCCGCCAGGATCTTGTTGTAGACCTGGGCCTCGGTGATGCGTCCCTGCTCGGTCAGGCTCCGGGACAGCAGGGTCAGGATCTGTTGTCGTACCGGCAGGAAGATGTCGGAGGTGGGAACGCTGGACGTGGCCCTGGTGAGAATCTCCGTCGTTTCGTCCACCTCGCCCAGGCGATAATGGGCCAGACCGGTCAGGTAGAGGATCTCGGCGTTTTCGTCATGTTCCGAGGTCCATTGGGTCAGCTCGTTGATGGCGGCATTACTCTCGCCAGCGGCCAGCAGCGCCTTGCCCAGGGCGGCGGTCACCTGCGGGCTGTCGGGGACGGACTGTTGCAGGGAGCGCAGGTCGCTGATGGCTTCGCCGGTGTTGCCGGCCAGGCGCTTGCTTTCCGCAAGCAGGAGCTGGAACTGGCGTTCTTCGGCATCAGTCTGTGGGGTGAACCCCTCCAGCGCCTCACGGGCGGACAGGTGTTTGTTCTGAAGGATGTAACCCCGCGCCAGGGGGAGCGCCACTTGCTGGTGCTGGTCCTCCAGCCATGGTGCCAGCAGTTCGGTGGCCTGCTCGCCGGCTCCGATATCGTTGTAGATGCCGGCAAGCAGGATCACGTGCTCCACGTTACCCGGGTGTTTCTGTACCGCGTTCCGTACTTCAAGCATGGCCGACCGGTACTGGCCCTGGTCGGCGTAGGTTTCGGCCCGGGTGATATGGCCCGCAGCCTCTGAACTGGCATCGTCCGAACTGCTGCAGCCGGCGGCAAGCAGGATCATGGACGAAGCGGCGGATATGGCAAGGAGCCTGAGTGCGGTGTTCATCGTATCGGTCCTTCGAACAGCAGTTTGGTTTTTAGTCGTATCCTAGCGCCATTGAAACGTGATGGATAGCGGGTTTTTGGGGATTGGGTGGGATTTGGTACGTGTCGCTTTTAAAGGGAGGGCGTTGTCTTTCCCTCTCCGCTGGGTGGGAGAGGGCGGGCTGGGGGCTTGCGAGGATACCGTCGTGACTACTTCGATAGATTGCTCAGCTTCGGGTTTGGCTGCTTTGCACGGCGCAGCACAACCGCGATCTTTCCGATGGTCTGGACCAGCTCGGCGCCGGACTGCTGGCAAAGCTCGTTAATGACGTCACTGCGGACTTCCCGGTCGGTGCTGGCCACCTTGACCTTGATCAGTTCGTGGTCGTCCAGCGCCCGGTCCAGTTCCTGCATCAGGCCCTCTGACAGGCCCTTGTCGCCTATAATGATGATCGGTTTCAGGTTGTGGGCAATGGCTCGGTATTCGCGACGCTGGGCGGCGGAAAGGCTCATGATGAAATCTCTTGATCGGTGCTATTAAAAGATAGTAGGGCGAATGCGGCGACGGTTGGGAGAAATTACGCTCGCCAGACCGTATAATCGCGGCATGATAACAGAGAAGCCTGTCGGTTGGATGGGCGATTGCACGTACAGTTTTATCCGGGAGGCACGTTGGCACGCTCGAAATCCAGTGATCGCTGGCTGAAGGAACATTTTGACGACGTTTGGGTCAGAAAGTCACAGCAGGATGGCTACCGCTCCCGGGCCAGCTATAAGCTGATTGAGCTGGATCGCAAGGATCGGCTGTTCCGGCCGGGCCAGACCGTGGTTGATCTGGGTGCCGCGCCCGGTGGGTGGACTCAGGTGGCGGTTGAAAAGGTGGGGGGCCAGGGTGTTGTCGTTGCCAGCGACATCCTGCCCATGGATCCGGTGGCCGGTGTGGCCTTCGTGCAGGGGGATTTTACCGAGCAATCGGTATTCGACGAACTCATGGCCGTACTGGATGGACGCCCGGTAGACATTGTGATTTCAGATATGGCCCCCAACATGAGTGGTAATCCCGCCACGGATATTCCCCGGGCCATGGCGCTGGTGGAGTTGGCGCTGGATATGGCGCAGCAGGTGCTGCGTCCCGGAGGCGCCCTGGTCACCAAGGTGTTCCAGGGAGAGGGGTTTGATGCATTGCTGGCGGATATGAAGCAGTCTTTCTCATCCGTCGTCAGTCGCAAGCCGGATTCTTCCCGTGCCCGTTCGAGGGAAATCTACCAGGTGTGCAGGGGTTTTCGCGGATGAGCGGTTTCTGGTGGTCGGGCGTACAATTAGTGTAAGGTTACGGGTAACAGGCGGCCGAGGGTGCGCACTCCGGTTATCCTGCAATTCACAGGTGACGATCCTTGAACGATATGGCTAAAAATCTGGTTTTGTGGCTGATTATTGCAGCCGTACTGCTGATGGTGTTCCAGAATTTCTCTCCGACCACCACAGGTCAGCAGGTCAACTATACCGAATTCGTCCAGATGGTGGAGAATGGCCAGGTGCGCCAGGTCACCATTGATGGGCTGAACATCCAGGGGCAGGAGAGCGATGGCTCCCGGTTCGAGACGGTGCGTCCGCCAATTCCGGACAACCGTCTGATGGATGACCTGTTCCAGAACAACGTGGAGATCATCGGTAAGGAGCCGGAGCGCCAGAGCCTGTGGACGCAGTTGCTGGTGGCGGCCTTCCCGATCCTCATTATCATTGCCCTGTTCGTGTTCTTCATGCGACAGATGCAGGGTGGCGGTGGCGGCAAGGGCCCCATGTCCTTTGGCAAGTCCAAGGCCCGCCTGATGAGCGAGGACCAGGTCAAGACCACGTTCGGTGACGTGGCCGGCTGCGATGAAGCCAAGGAAGACGTCAAGGAGCTGGTGGATTTCCTGCGGGATCCCAGCAAGTTCCAGCGTCTTGGTGGTCGTATTCCCAAGGGTGTGCTGATGGTGGGCCCGCCGGGTACCGGTAAGACCCTGCTCGCCAAGGCGATCGCCGGTGAAGCCAAGGTGCCGTTCTTCACCATTTCCGGCTCCGATTTCGTGGAAATGTTCGTGGGTGTGGGTGCCTCCCGGGTACGTGACATGTTCGAGCAGGCCAAGAAGCAGAGCCCCTGCATCATCTTTATCGACGAGATCGACGCCGTTGGCCGTCATCGTGGCGCTGGCATGGGTGGTGGTCACGACGAGCGTGAGCAGACCCTGAACCAGCTGCTGGTGGAAATGGACGGCTTCGAGGGTAACGAAGGCGTTATCGTCATTGCCGCCACCAACCGTCCGGACGTGCTGGATCCCGCGCTGCTGCGCCCGGGGCGCTTCGACCGTCAGGTAGTGGTGAGCCTGCCCGATATCATCGGTCGTGAGCAGATCCTCAAGGTACACCTCAAGAAGGTGCCCCTGGCCGATGGTATCGATCCGGTTGTGATTGCCCGTGGTACCCCGGGCTTTTCCGGCGCCGACCTGGCCAACCTGGTCAACGAGGCCGCCCTGTTCGCCGCGCGCCGTAACCAGCGTCTGGTGACCATGGAAGAGCTGGAGCTGGCCAAGGACAAGATCATGATGGGCGCCGAGCGCAAGTCCATGGTCATGAACGAGAAGGAAAAGCTCAATACGGCGTACCATGAATCGGGCCACGCCATCGTCGGTCGGCTGATGCCTGAGCATGATCCGGTCTACAAGGTGAGCATCATTCCCCGTGGTCGGGCCCTGGGTGTGACCATGTTCCTGCCGGAAGAGGACAAGTACAGTCACTCCAAACGCTTCCTGATCAGTTCCATCTGCAGCCTGTTCGGCGGTCGTATTGCCGAGGAACTGACCCTTGGCTTCGAGGGTGTAACTACCGGTGCCTCCAACGACATCGAGCGGGCTACGCAACTGGCCCGCAATATGGTCACCAAGTGGGGCCTGTCCGAGAAGTTGGGGCCGCTGCAGTATGACACTGAAAGCGAGGAGCCCTTCCTGGGCCGCAGCGCGGGTCAGAGCCATACCGTTTATTCGCCGGAGACCGCCCAGCGTATTGATGAGGAAGTGCGCAATATCATCGATACCTGCTACGAGAAGGCCCGGGAGATCCTGGTCGAGAACCGTGACAAGCTGGACATGATGGCGGAAGCGCTGATGAAATATGAAACCATCGACCGTTTCCAGATCGACGACATCATGGACGGTCGCACGCCCCGCCCGCCCAAGGGTTGGGACGACGGACGGCCCGGTGGTGGTGTGACCATCGATCAGCCGGAAACCGGTACCCTGTCCGACGATGATGGTCGAGACAGCGATGCCTCTGGCCAACCGGCCGGTGAGCACTGATTGCCGCAGCCTGAGGCTGTAGCCCGAAGCGCCGCCTGCAAGGGCGGCGTTTTTGTTTGCCTCTGGTATATGGTTTCCCCTAACTTCCCTTTCCGAACATTCTTTGTCAGGCAGGTTTGCAATGCGAATGACGTTTGCGGGACGTGAGCTGGACATGGGGCGTACCCATGTCATGGGTATTGTGAATGTCACCCCGGACTCCTTCTCCGATGGCGGGCGCTATAACACAGTGGACCTGGCCGTACAGCGTGCCAGGCAGATGGTGGCGGACGGCGCCGCCTTCGTGGACGTGGGTGGCGAGTCGACCCGCCCCGGCGCCGAGCCCGTGTCGGAGCAGGAGGAGCTGGATCGGGTGTGCCCGGTGGTGGAGGCCATCGCCCGGGAGGTCGATACCGTTATATCGGTGGATACCAGTACCCCGTCGGTCATGCGCGAGGCCGCCCGCCTGGGCGCGGGCCTGATTAACGATGTCCGGGCCCTGGAGCGGGCAGGGGCCGTCGAAGCGGCCATGGAAACCGGGCTTCCCGTCTGCCTGATGCATATGAAGGGGGCCCCCGGAACCATGCAGGACGACCCGGCCTATCGCCACGTGGTCCGTGACGTCGCCACCTACCTGATGGACCGGGTCCGTGCCTGCGAGGCCGCCGGAATCGAGGCGGAGAATATCCTGCTGGACCCGGGGTTCGGGTTCGGCAAGACCCTGGAGCACAATCTGCAACTGTTAGCGGCACTGGAGCAGCTCCGGGTGCTGGGTTACCCTTTGCTGGTCGGCATGTCGCGAAAGACCATGCTTGGTAATATCACCGGCAGGGAGGTTGGTGAGCGCTTGCCGGCTAGCCTGGCGGCCGCCACAATATCCGCCCAGAAAGGCGTATCGGTGTTACGGGTGCATGACGTGCGGGAAACCGTGGATGCCGTGAAGGTGGTTGAGGCCATGCGGGCGCAGGATTATTAATATTTTTCGCCACGGAATCCACGACGTTTTCTTTCCGTGTTCTTCCGTGGATTCTGTGGCCAAACAGTTCATTACAGGAGCAGGCTGACAAATGACGGACAGTAAGCCGCCGATGGGGCGCAGGTATTTTGGCACCGATGGAATTCGTGGGCGTGTGGGTGAGGCACCGATCACCCCGGATTTCATGCTGCGACTTGGCTGGGCGGCGGGTCAGGCCTTCAAGCAGGATGGCCAGCCCAACAGCGTGATCATCGGCAAGGATACCCGGCTGTCCGGCTATATGTTCGAATCCGCGCTGGAGGCGGGCCTGTCCGCCGCCGGCGTCGATGTCAAACTGCTGGGCCCCATGCCCACGCCGGCGATTGCCTACCTGACCCGGACCTTCCGGGCCTGCGCCGGTATCGTGATCAGCGCTTCCCACAACCCCCACTATGACAACGGCATCAAGTTCTTCTCCGGTGACGGTACCAAGCTGGACGATGGTCTGGAGGCCGAGATCGAGCGCTGGCTGGAGCAGCCGGTAACCGTCTGCGAGTCCGCCGATCTGGGTAAGGCCTCCCGGGTGGATGATGCGCCGGGCCGTTACGTGGAGTTCTGCAAGAGCACGGTGCCCAACGAGTTTGTGCTCGACGGCATGCATATCGTGCTGGATTGCGCCCATGGTGCCACCTATCACGTGGCGCCCAAGGTGTTCCGGGAGCTGGGTGCGCGGGTTTCCGTGATCGGCGGCGACCCGGACGGCCTGAATATCAACCTGGGTGTTGGCTCCACGCACCTGGAGGCCCTGAAGGAAGCCGTGCTGCACCGGCATGCGGACCTGGGGATCGCCTTCGATGGCGATGGTGACCGTGTACTGATGGTGGACCGCGACGGCACGGAGATTGATGGCGATGAGCTGATCTACATGATCGCTTCCCAGCGCAAGAAATCCGGCACCCTCCATGGCGGGGTCGTGGGTACCCTGATGACCAACCTGGGGGTTGAGCTGGCCCTGCAGGACCAGGGGATTCCCTTTGAGCGGGCTAAGGTGGGGGATCGCTATGTCATGGAGCGTCTCCTGCAGCGGGACTGGCTGCTGGGCGGTGAAGGTTCCGGCCACCTGGTGATCCGCGACTGCACCACCACCGGTGATGGCATTGTTTCCGCACTCCAGGTGCTGCTGGCCTGCTGGCGGGCGGATCAGTCCATCGGTGAGCTGCGCCAGGGCATGACCAAGCTGCCCCAGACCATGATCAATGTGCGGGTGGCCGAGCGTTTCGATCCGATGGAGCGTACCGATATCGCCGAGGCGGTGCGCAAGGCGGAGGACCACCTGGGCGCGGCGGGCCGCATCCTGTTGCGGGCATCGGGAACCGAGCCGCTGATCCGCGTAATGGCGGAAGGGGAAGATGCGGGTGTGATTGAGCGGGTTGCCGAAGAATTAGCTGAGGTGGTACGAGGCTCTAGGGCGTGAGGTGATGTCACGCTATAGAGTCGCCGGCTCCACCCTCTCCCCAACCCCTCTCCCGTCGAGGGAGAGGGGCTAAACTCCCCCGATGTCTGCACCATACATTTCCTCTCCCCTGGAGGGAAGTGGGGGCGGTCTGGCTGCGGAGTTAGCATCTCCACCCTCACCCGTCGAGGGAGGGGGGCTAAACTCCCCCGATGTCTGCGCCATACATTCCCTCTCCCCTGGAGGGAAGTGGGGGCGGTCTGGCTGCGGAGTTAACATCTCCACCCTCACCCGTCGAGGGATAGGGGCTAAACTCCCCCGATGTCTGCGCCATACATTCCCTCTCCCCTGGAGGGAGAGGGCCAGGGAGAGGGGGAGCGCCCACAGGGCGCCAGGAGCGCGGGCACTTGTGCGGCCGTTTTCGCTGCTGTATAGTTCGCGCTCGTTTCTGGATGACCCCCGGTACCGCCACTTCGATAATGGAATGCCATGCGCAGACAGATCGTTGCAGCTAACTGGAAGATGAACGGCTCAAGTGAGCTGGTTCGGGAGCTGGTGCCGGCTATCAGGGAATCTGCGGTAGCGCTTGATAATGCCGTCGAGGTTGTTATTATGCCTCCCTCGCTGTTCCTGGGCGGGGTGAAGAGCGAGCTATCGGGCTCCGGTCTGTCCCTCGGCATCCAGAACATTGCCCGCTGGCAGGAGGGCGCCTACACCGGTGAAGTATCTGCCGGTATGGCGGCGGATGTCGGTTGTGATTATGCCCTGGTCGGGCACTCCGAGCGTCGGCAGCTGTTCGGTGAGACCGACGAGGTTATCGCCGAAAAAGTGGCCCGGATCCTGGAGAGCGGTCTGAAGGTGATGCTCTGCGTAGGCGAGACCCTGGAAGAGCGCGAAGCCGGTAACGCCGAGGCGGTAGTCTGCCGACAGGCTGACGTCGCCCTGAAAGGTGTTGCGGCGGCGGACGCCCGGCGCATTGTGATTGCCTACGAGCCGGTATGGGCAATCGGCACCGGAAAGACCGCGACCGCCGACGATGCCCAGGCCATGCACCGGGCTTTGCGGACAAGGCTGTCGGCGCTGGGTTTTGCCGCGGATGAGATGTCACTGCTTTACGGCGGCAGTGTAAAACCGGATAATGCTGGCGCGCTGTTTGCCCAGCCGGATATCGACGGCGGCCTGATAGGCGGCGCGTCATTGAAAGCAAACGATTTTATCGCGATTTGCCAGGCAGCAAAGGCATAAGACCAGGCAGAATCATATGAATACCGCAGCCAGTTGTTGGCTGTGCAAGGTGACAGAGAGCATTTATGGACTGGATGGAAACACTGGTTGTCGTCGTGCACGTGGTGATTGCCGTGGCACTGGTGGGTCTGATTCTGATCCAGCAGGGCAAGGGTGCTGATGCAGGCGCGGCCTTCGGTGGCGGTGCCTCCCAGACGGTTTTCGGTAGCCAGGGCAGCGGCAGCTTCCTGACCCGGGTGACCAGTATTCTGGCGCTGGTATTCTTTGTGACAAGTTTTTCGCTGGCGATCTTTGCCAAGCAGCGTGCCGAAGTGGCCGGTCAGGCCGGTGTTCCCGTGGTGGAACAGGTGCAGGAGTCCGCGCCTGCGGAGCAGGCTGCTGACGAAGGTGGAAGTGAGGAGGGGGCAGCCCCGAGCCTCAGCGAAGAAGAGAGCGGTGATGGCGATGCCATTCCCGAGCTCGAGTGAGTTATTGCCGAAGTGGTGGAACTGGTAGACACGCTATCTTGAGGGGGTAGTGGCGTAAGCCGTGCCGGTTCGAGTCCGGCCTTCGGCACCATACAAGGAACGGCTTGGAGTCGTGTACCCCAAGCCGTTTTTTTTGGTCAGTCCTTGACCACGGTCGCGCGGATCCTTATACTCCGGCGATTATTGAAGCGGCCTGGCGCGTAGGGTTTTTTCCCGTCAGGTCGTGGTGACAGGCCAGGTGTCTGTCGGCGGAATGCCCGCTGTGGTTTCCGCGATTACTTGCAACAAAAAGCCCCACAGGCAGGTAGTTCCGGTGCAAGGCGCACGGACTGTCTGAGCAGGCGGGGCTTTTTGATTAAGGGGCCTGGCGCGTCGGGCCCTGGTGCATGAAAGGGCTGCCAGACAGCCCTTTTTTTGTTTTTGTGGCCTGAAAATCCGCGCCGCCTGTGGCAGGTGGCCTACAACAGGAGTCTCAACGGACTTGTCTGCGAAGCTGAACAAACTTGAGGAAATCCTCCGGCCGGTGGTCGAGGGGCTCGGTTACGAACTCTGGGGGATTGAATTCCGCTCCCAGGGTCGCCACTCGTTACTGCGACTGTTTATTGATGATCCGCAGGATGGCATCAGCGTCGAGGATTGCGAGAAGGTGAGTCGGCAGGTCAGCGGTGTGCTGGATGTCGAGGATCCGATCGCCAACGAGTACACCCTGGAAGTGTCGTCACCGGGGATGGACCGGCCCCTGTTCTATCTGGACCAGTTCGAAGACTGGGCCGGGCACCAGGTCAATATCCGGCTGCGGATGGCCTTTGAGGGTCGGCGCAGGTTCCAGGGCGTCCTGAAGGGCATCGAAGGTGGTGACGTGGTGGTTGTGGTGGATGACCACGAGTACCTGCTGCCGTTCGAAAGTATTGATAAAGCCAACATTGTGCCGGTTTTCGAGTAAGGCCGGGTGACTGCAAGTCTGAGAATTTTAAGGGCAGGGCATTTCAATGAGTAAAGAAATCCTGATGGTGGTTGAGGCTGTTTCCAACGAGAAGGGCGTTGAGAAAGACGTCATTTTCGAGGCCATCGAGCTGGCACTGGCAACCGCGGCCAAGAAACGCTTCGAGGACGAAGAGGCGGATATCCGGGTCGCCATCGACCGTCGCACCGGTGAATACGAGACCTTCCGCCGCTGGCTGGTGGTGGACAACGATGCCGTTCCCGCACTGGGCACCGAACTGACCCTGCAGGAAGCGGAGGAGATCGACCCCGGCCTCAAGCCCGGTGATATCTACGAAGAGAAGACCGAGTCCGAGAGCTTTGGCCGGATCGGTGCCCAGGCCGCCAAGCAGATCATCTTCCAGAAGGTGCGCGAAGCCGAGCGCATGCGTATCGTGGACAGCTATCGTGACCGCGTGGGCGAGCTGATCTCCGGTACGGTCAAGAAGGTGACACGGGATAACGTCATCATCGACCTGGGGAACAACGCCGAAGCCCTGCTGCCCCGGGATCAGCTGATTCCCCGGGAGACCTTCCGCATGGGCGACCGGGTTCGCTCCCTGCTCCAGGACATTCGCACCGATCACCGTGGCCCGCAGCTGATGCTCAGCCGTACCGACCCGCAGATGCTGATCGAGCTGTTCCGCATCGAGGTACCGGAAATCGCCGAGGACCTGATCGAGATCCGTGGCGCGGCCCGTGATCCCGGCTCCCGCGCCAAGATTGCGGTCAAGACCAACGACCGCCGGATCGACCCGGTCGGGGCCTGCGTCGGTATGCGTGGTTCCCGGGTCCAGGCCGTGTCCAACGAACTGGCCGGCGAGCGCGTCGATATCGTGCTGTGGGACGACAACCCGGCGCAGTTGGTGATCAACGCCATGGCGCCGGCGGAAGTGGCGTCCATCGTCATGGACGAAGACAGTCACACCATGGAAGTGGCCGTGGCCGAGGACAACCTGGCCCAGGCCATCGGCCGTAACGGCCAGAACGTCCGGCTCGCCAGTGACCTCACCGGCTGGACGCTGAACGTGATGACCGAAGAAGAGGCGGGTGAGCGCCAGAAACAGGAGTACAACCGCCTGCTGAACCACTTTATGGAAAACCTGGACGTGGACGAGGAGTTTTCCGGCGTCCTGATCGAAGAGGGCTTCACTTCCCTGGAGGAAGTGGCCTATGTCCCCATGGAGGAGATGCTTGCCATCGAAGGCTTTGATGAGGAAACCGTCACTGAATTGCGTCGCCGGGCGAAGGATGTCCTGCTGAACAAGGCCCTGGCCAGTGAAGAAGCCCTGGAGGGCAACGAACCGGAAGACGACCTCCTGGGCATGGACGGTATGGACCGTACCCTCGCGTTCAAGCTCGCGGGTATGGGTGTTCGTACCATGGAGGACCTCGCCGAGCAGTCTGTTGATGACCTGCTCGACATCGAAGGTATGGATGAAGAGCGTGCTGGTCAGTTGATCATGACGGCGCGTGCACCCTGGTTTGAAGACCAGGCTTAACCGGGAGGAGGACCAGTATGGCAGAAGTAACCGTTAAACAACTGGCCGATGATGTAGGCGCTCCCGTGGATCGTTTGCTGCGTCAGATCGTGGAAGCCGGCCTCAAGGCCCGTTCCGAGAATGACTCCGTGACCAGCGATGAGAAACAGCAGTTGCTGGCGTATCTGCGCAAGAACCACGGTGAGGCCGCCGCCGAACCGAGCAAGATAACCCTCAAGCGGAAGACAACCACGACCCTGAAGACCGGTGGTGGTAACCGCGGCAAGACCGTCAACGTGGAAGTGCGTAAGCGTCGTACCTACGTCAAGCGTACGGAACTGCAGCCAGAGGCGGAGCCCGAGCAGCCGGAAACCCCGGTGGAAGAGCCGGCGGAATCCGCGCCACAGCCGCAACCGACCGCTGAGGCGGCACCGGAGCAGCCCACCCAGGAGTCTGAGCCGGCCAAGCCGGAGCAGCCCCCGGAAACCGGGCCGATTGCCGTTGGCGAGGAAGACGCGAAAGAGGAAACCAACAAGGCAGTGAAACCGGTCAACACGGCAGCGGAAGAGGATATGCCGATGCCGCCGCCGGACCCTGAAACCGCGAAGGACAAGGAACGCAAGGCCAAGAAGAAGAAAGAGAAGGCCCGCGAGCGCTCCGACGAGGTGGAAGAAGGCAAGCCGAAGAAGAAGTCCGCTGGTCATCGCGGACCTCGCAGTCGCCCGGTGGAAGAGCCCATCGTCATCTCGGAAGACGAGGAGGACACCACGCTGCGTAAGCCGCTGCGGGCGAAAAAGAAACCCAAAGAGAAAAGGCATGGCTTCGAGAAGCCAACCAAACCAATGGTCAGAGAAGTCGAAATCCCCGAAACGATTACCGTTGGTGATCTCGCCCAGCGCATGGCCGTCAAGGCAGCCGATGTGATCAAAACCCTGATGGGTATGGGTGTGATGGCCACCATCAACCAGGCCCTGGACCAGGAAACCGCAGTGCTGGTTACCGAGGAACTGGGACACAAGCCCAAGACCGTGAGCGAGGATGCCTTCGAAGAAGAGGTGATCAGTGAGATCGCCGCCGAGAGCGGTGGTGAGAAGTCCCGTCGCGCGCCGGTGGTCAGTGTCATGGGTCACGTTGATCATGGCAAGACCTCACTGCTGGACTATATCCGTCGCACCAAGGTTGCCTCGGGCGAGTCCGGTGGCATTACCCAGCATATCGGCGCCTACCATGTGGAAACCGACCACGGCATGGTGTCCTTCCTGGATACCCCGGGCCACGCGGCCTTTACCGCCATGCGTGCCCGTGGTGCCCAGTGTACCGATATCGTCATCCTGGTGGTGGCCGCCGACGACGGCGTTATGCCGCAGACCAAGGAAGCCGTGGATCATGCCCGCTCCGCCGGTGTGCCACTGGTTATCGCCATCAACAAGATGGACAAGGAAGAGGCCGACCCGGATCGCATCAAGAACGAGCTGGCCGGCATGGACGTGATTCCCGAAGAGTGGGGCGGCGACGTACAGTTCGTGCCGGTATCCGCTCATACCGGTGATGGCATCGAGAACCTGCTTGAAGCGGTACTGCTGCAGGCCGAGATCCTTGAGCTGGAAGCCGTCAAGGATGCGCCGGCCAAGGGCGTGGTGGTGGAATCGTCACTGGAGCGTGGCCGCGGTTCCGTCGCCACGGTTCTGGTCCAGAACGGTACGCTTCGTCAGGGTGAGATGGTCGTTGCGGGCGCCTGGTACGGTAAGGTCCGCGCCATGACCGACGAAGCCGGCAAGCAGGTCAAGGAAGCGGGGCCGTCCATTCCCGTGGAGATCCTGGGCCTCAACGGTACCCCGGACGCCGGTGACGAGTTCTTCGCCGTGGCCGATGAGCGCAAGGCGAAGGAACTGGCCGAGTTCCGGCAGACCCGTGAGCGGGAGCAGCGGCTGCAGCGTCAGCAGGCGGCCAAGCTGGAGAACCTGTTCGAGAATATGGGCAAGGACGAGGTCAAGACCCTCAACGTGGTGCTCAAGACCGACGTCCGGGGTTCCCTGGAAGCGATTTCCAAGGCGCTGCAGGACCTGGGCAACGACGAGGTCCAGGTGAAGATCATTTCCTCTGGCGTGGGTGGTATCGCCGAGACCGATATCAGCCTGGCCGTGGCGTCCAATGCGGTGGTCTTTGGCTTCAACGTTCGTGCCGACACCTCGGCCAAGCGTCTGGTGGAGCAGGAAGGTGTTGATCTTCGCTACTACAGCATTATCTACAACCTGATTGATGACGTGAAAGCGGCCCTGACCGGCATGCTGGCGCCCGAATTCCGGGAAGACATCGTGGGTATCGCCGAAGTACGGGACGTGTTCCGCTCACCGAAGTTCGGCCAGGTGGCCGGCTGTATGGTGGTGGAAGGTACCGTCTACCGGAACAAGCCGATCCGCGTACTGCGTGACAACGTGGTGATTTTCGAGGGTGAGCTGGAATCCCTGCGTCGCTACAAGGACGACGTGCCGGAAGTACGCAACGGCATGGAATGTGGTATCGGCGTCAAGGGCTATGATGTGAAGGTGGGCGACCAGATCGAGGTGTTTGATCGGGTTCGTGTCGAACGCAAGCTGGAATCCACGGGATCATAAATGCCAAGAGAGTTCAGTCGTCTCGACCGCATTGGTGACCAGATCCAGAAGGAGCTGTCCCATCTGATCATGCGGGAGGTCAAGGACCCCCGCGTGGGCATGGTGACCATCAATGCGGTGCGTGTCAGCCGGGACCTCGGCTATGCCGATATCTACGTGTCCCTGCTGAGTACCGAGGAACTGACGGAGGAGTCCGGCGAGGTGCAGGACTCCCTGAAAGTGTTGCGCAATGCCTCCGGATTCCTCCGGGGGCACCTCGGTCGCGCCATGAAACTGCGGGTGATTCCGCAGCTCCGTTTCCACTTCGACACCCTGCAGGGCCAGAGCCGTCACATCGACAGCCTGATCGACCAGGCCGTTGGCAAAAAGCCCGCGGTGGGTCGGGATGACGATACCGACGAGGAGTCCTGACGCTTGGCTCGCAGACGAAAGGGCCGTGACGTCAACGGCATCCTGGTCATCGACAAACCGGCGGGGATAACGTCCAACGGTATCCTTCAGCAGGTCAAGCGTCTCTACGGTGCCGCCAAGGCGGGGCACACCGGGGCGCTGGACCCCCTCGCTACCGGGGTGCTGCCGCTGTGCTTTGGCGAGGCCACCAAGTTCTCCCAGTTGATGCTCGACAGTGACAAGGCCTATGTCACCACTGCCCACCTGGGTATCCGCACGGAAACCGCCGACAGCGAAGGGGCCGTGGTATCGGAACGCCCGGTGCCGTCCGGATTGACCGAAAGTGATATCGAATCGGTGCTGGCGGATTTCCGGGGCGATATCGAGCAGGTGCCGTCCATGTATTCGGCCCTCAAGCATCAGGGGCGGCCTCTCTATGAATACGCCCGGGAGGGCATTGAGGTGGAGCGGCCTGCTCGCCCGGTGACCATCCATGAACTGACCCTCCTGGCGGTTCGCGACGGGGAGCTGGACCTGGCGGTGCATTGCACCAAGGGCACCTATGTCCGCAACCTGGTGGAAGACATCGGCGAAGCCCTGGGTTGCGGCGCCCATGTGTCCGCATTGCGCCGCACGCTGGCGTCGGGGTTCACGCTGGACGACACCCGCCAGGTCGCGGATCTCGAGCAGATGCGGGAGCAGGGGGAGTCCCTGGATGGCCTGCTGGTGGCGCCGGACAAGGCCCTGACCATGTTCCCGGAGCTGGCCCTGGAAGGGCAAAATTTACGGTCGATATTGAACGGACAACCCGTTAGAATATCGGGTCAGTCTTTCTCCGGACCGGTCAGGCTCTACGGCGACAGCCGTTTTGTCGGCCTCGGGGAAGGGCAGCCGGATGGCGATGATGCGACCAGAGTCGTGCCGCGCCGTCTGGTTTCAAGCAGTCGGTAGCCTTCGGGAAACCGCTGCCTAGCCGGGCTGCAGAGATGCGCGGTTCGGCCGGATGATTTCAGGCATCGCATACAATGAGGTGATTTATGGCACTTTCAGCCGAGGAAAAAGCACAGATCGTCAAGGACTACCAGCAAGGCGATAGCGACACAGGTTCTCCTGAAGTACAGGTTGCCCTGCTGAGCGCCAACATCGACAAGCTGCAGGGTCACTTCAAGGCCAACAAGCAGGATCACCATTCCCGCCGTGGCCTGATTCGCATGGTTAACCAGCGTCGTAAGCTGCTGGACTACCTGAAGCGCAAGAACGCCGACCGTTACCTGGAGCTGATCCAGCGTCTGGGTCTGCGTCGCTAAGCGGACGACCTGCCAGCCGGTGCCATCCTGGTGCCGGCCTGTGCTCCGGTGGCTGGGACGGGTCTCGGCCCGCACCTGTCATCGGGGTATGCTTTTCCACCCGAACCGGTACCAGAACCGGTTGTTACGCCACTACCGAAGTGCTTCTGCTGTCATGACCGAAAGCGCCGATAGCAGGTTGTTGAAAGGCCCGGGTGCCTGGCTCCGGGGTTTTGCAACAGCCTGTTCGCTTTCCGGTAGCAGGGTTTCGGGACCGCGTCTTCCTGCTCTGGTGCATTGGATACTCAAGCGAAATCAGGAGCGATTGTGATTCCACAAGCAACCAAGAAAACCTTCGAGCTCGGCGGCAAGACCGTCACCCTCGAAACGGGCCGTATTGCCCGCCAGGCCACCGGCTCGGTGCTGGTGACCATTGACGACATTTCCGTACTGGGTACGGTGGTTGGCGCCAAAGAGGCCAAGCCCGGTCAGCCCTTCTTCCCGCTGACGGTCAACTATTTCGAGAAGACCTACGCCGTGGGCAAGATTCCCGGTGGCTTCTTCAAGCGTGAGGGGCGTCCTTCCGAGAAGGAAACCCTGACCTCCCGCCTGATCGACCGCCCGATCCGTCCGCTGTTCCCTGCCGGGTACATGAACGAAACCCAGGTGATCCTGACCGTGATGTCTTCCAGCAAGACCCAGGATCCGGACATTGCCGCCATGCTGGCTGCCTCTGCTGCCCTGTCCATCTCCGGTATTCCGTTCGAGGGACCCATTGGTGCCTCCCGTGTGGCGTTCACCAATGAGCGTGGCTACTTCCTGAACCCGACTTTCGAAGAGCTGGAAACCTCCCTGCTGGACATGGTGGTGGCCGGTACCGAAGATGCGGTGCTGATGGTTGAATCCGAAGCCAAGGGCCTGACTGAAGACCAGATGCTGGGTGGCGTACTGTTTGCCCACCAGGAGATGCAGTCCGCGGTTGCCGCGATCAAGGAGTTTGCCGCGGAAGTCGGTAAACCCCGTTGGGACTGGCAGCCGGAGCCGGAAAATACCGAGCTGCTGAATGCGATCAAGGACGGTTTCGGCGGTGATATCGCTGAAGCCTACGCGATCCGTGACAAGATGGAGCGGTACGCGAAGCTGAAGGAAATCAAGGATGCCGCCGTTGAGAAGCTGGCCGGTGAAGAAGAAGGCCAGCCGGCCGAGGACGAAGTGAAGAAATACTTCGGCAAGGTCGAGAAGAGCGTGGTTCGCCAGCAGGTCATCGAAGGCAAGCCCCGTATCGATGGTCGTGACAACAAGACCGTTCGCCCGATCAACATCGAGGTTGGCGTGCTGCCCAGCACCCACGGCTCCGCCCTGTTCACCCGTGGCGAGACCCAGGCCATCGTGACCACCACCCTGGGTACCGCCCGGGACATGCAGATCATCGATGCCCTGGAAGGTGAGCGCAAGGACCCGTTCCTGTTCCACTACAACTTCCCGCCGTACTCCGTCGGCGAAGCCGGTCGAGTGGGTGCCCCGGGTCGTCGTGAAGTGGGCCACGGTCGCCTGGCCAAGCGTGGTGTGGCTGCGGTCATGCCGACGATTGAGGAATTCCCGTACACCATCCGTGCGGTATCCGAGATCACCGAATCCAACGGTTCCAGCTCCATGGCCTCCGTGTGTGGCTCTTCCCTGGCGCTGATGGACGCGGGTGTGCCCATCAAGGCACCGGTGGCTGGTATCGCCATGGGCCTGGTGAAGGAAGGTGAGCAGTTCGCCGTTCTGACCGATATCCTGGGTGACGAGGATCACCTGGGTGACATGGACTTCAAGGTGGCCGGTACGTCTGAAGGCGTTACCGCCCTGCAGATGGACATCAAGATCAACGGCATCACCGACGAGATCATGGAGCTCGCCCTGGAGCAGGCCCACGAAGCGCGCCAGCACATCCTGGGTGAAATGGCCAAGGTCATTGCCGCACCACGGGCCGAGCTGTCCGATCGTGCGCCGAGCATTACCACCATCAAGATCCATCCGGACAAGATCCGCGACGTGATCGGCAAGGGTGGCGCCACCATCCGCTCCATCTGTGACGAGACCGGTGCCTCCATCGACCTGGACGACGATGGCAACGTGAAGATCTACGCCGACACCCAGATTGCTGCCCAGGCGGCGGTCAACCGGGTGAAGGAGATCACCGCCGAGATCGAGGTGGGCGCCATCTACAAGGGCAAGGTCGAGCGCATCATGGAATTCGGTGCCTTCGTCAACATCCTGCCCGGCAAGGATGGTCTGGTTCACATCTCCCAGATCTCCGACCAGCGTGTCGAGAACGTCACTGACGTACTCAGCGAAGGCCAGGTAGTCACCGTCAAGGTGCTGGATGTGGACAACCGTGGCCGCGTGAAGCTGTCCATGAAGGAAGTTAAGGAAGGCGAGCAGCCAACCGACTTCAGCTAAGCGTCACGCTGTGATGAAAAACCGTCCCGGGAAGCCGGGGCGGTTTTTTGCGTTATGGGTCCGAAGAAAACCGACCCACAAAAAAGGGCAGCCCGCAGGCTGCCCTTCTCGGCGTCAGGGGGGGCTGAATCAGCCGTTGCCCTTGCGCATCTGCTCGTACTCGTCCTCGAAGAAGAACTTCTCCTCGCCGAACGCCGGCTCCAGCTCATGCAGCCAGGTGGCGGTGTCGCTGTACTTGGCGAAGAAAGGACGCTGTACCCAGTCCGGGTTGCGGCCCTGCAGGAAACGCAGCACGAATACTTTCTCGCCCTTGATCTCGGCGATACCCTGGATTTCCACCTTGCCCGGGCCGGCACTCATGCTGGGGCCGCGGGCGGTACGACCGAGGCCGGATACCTGCTTCATGGCTTCCCGGTAGACCTCGTAGGCTTCCGCCAGGGGCACCTCGAAGTAGTTCTTGGCGCCGGTGTCCCGCTCCACAAACATGTAGTAGGGGATGATGCCCAGCTTCACCTGCTTCTTCCACAGCCTGGCCCAAGCGTCGGCATCGTTGTTGACGTGCCTGATCAGCGGGCCCTGGGCACGGATCTCGGCACCGGTGGCGCGAATACGGCGAATGGCCTCTTCCGAAATCTCGGTGGTGATTTCCTGCCAGTGGTTGTAGTGCGCCATCAGGGCCACGTGCTTGCCGGCATCCACCAGCTTGGCGAACAGTTCGATCAGCTCGTCGGCGTCCTTGTCGGTCACAAACCGGTACGGCCAGAAGGTCAGCGCCTTGGTGCCGATGCGGATGGTCTGGATGTGGTCGAACTCCGGCTCCAGCAGCGGTTCCAGGTACTGCACCAGGTGCTTGGTCTTCATGACCATGGGGTCGCCGCCGGTCAGCAGCAGGTCGGAAATCTCGGTATGCTCCTTGAGATAGCCGTGCAGTTTGTCGGCGTCGGTGCTGGCCATCTTCAGGTCCTTGTCACCGACAAACTGCGCCCAGCGGAAACAGAAGGTGCAGTAGGAGTGACAGGTCTGACCCTGTGACGGGAAGAACAGCACGGTTTCCCGATACTTGTGCTGTAGCCCTTCCAGGGGCTCACCGTCCAGCGTGGGCTGGTTCATTTCCATCTGACCCGCCGGGTGTGGGTTCAACTCGTCGCGAATTTCCTTGGCCACGGACTGGATCAGCTTCTTGTCCGCGCCTTCCCGGTGCAGCTTGGCCATGCGCTCGTAGTGCTCGTCCTTCAGCATGCCCTTCTGCGGGAATACGAGCTGGTAGAGCGGGTCATTGGGAACCTTGTCCCAGTTGATCAGTTCGTTGATCACGTATTCGTTGACCCGGAACGGCAGCACACTGGCCACCACTTTCATTTCGAACAGGGTTTCTTCCGGGAGATTCTGGATAACCTCGATCTTGTCGAGCTGGCGGTCGGTATAAACCTGAAAACGACGCTCTTCAAACTCGACGGTCGGAATCCGGTTCGGAAAGGTGACGATGGAATTCATGAATCGCCCTCTGTCTGAGTGAAATGGCCGGTGACTGACCGGATCGTATCAGTCACCACTGTTCAAAAAACGGGCAGGCAAGTATACCGGAAAGGAACAACATTTTCAGGTCTAATTAAAAGAATCCCCTGTCATCGCGAATGACTCCGGTGCAATTCGATGGGAATTCAGTAAATTGCATGTTTTGCCCGCGTCTTTGGTAAAAATGGCGTCTTTTAACTGCAATATTTGGTAAGCGACAGGTTCGCCGGAACTCTTTAGTGTGAAAAGCTTTATGGCCCTGAGCAGATGGAGGCACCCTGACCTCCGGGTAATACGTACATCCCCTATCGGGCCGCAGGCCCTCCTTCGACCTTGGTTGGGTTGTGGTCATCGTCCTCCGTTGACTATAGTCCTGAAGTTCCTCTGAAAAATCCCGGCGGCAACGGCGTCCCGGGTTATCGCCACAATACCGTCCCGATGCCGGTGAATTCCGTGGGGCTGTTCTATGCTTGTGGTGGCGACTCTTCTCTTCGGGTGTGTTTGCACGGCCTTGAAACACCCCTTCGCGCGGCGCCCTGGCCGCACCATACAAAACATGGGAGGGTTCGATGTACCAGGATGAAGACCCCACTGAAACCAGCGAATGGCTGGATGCACTGGAATCCCTGATCGAGAACGAAGGCGTTGAGCGGGCGAAGTACATCCTCGAACGGTTGTCCGAACGGGCCAGCCGGGAAGGGACGGAACTGCCTTACTCCATCACCACGCCGTTCCGCAACACCATCCCGCTCAGGGATGAGGCCCGAATGCCGGGGGACCTGTTCATGGAGCGGCGCATCCGCTCACTGATCCGCTGGAACGCCCTGGCCATGGTGCTGCGGGCCAACAAACGTCCCGGGGAACTGGGCGGGCACGTGTCCACCTTCTCGTCCGCCGCCACCCTGTACGACGTCGGCTTCAACTACTTTTTCCACGGTGGTGATGAAAAACGTGAGGGCGACCTGATCTATTTCCAGGGTCATGCCTCCCCGGGCATCTACGCCCGCTCCTACCTGGAAGGCCGCTTCGACGAGGAACAACTGGACAAGTACCGGGAAGAGGTGGATGGCAACGGGCTGTCCTCCTACCCCCATCCCTGGCTGATGCCGGACTACTGGCAGTTCCCCACCGTGTCCATGGGGCTTGGGCCGATCCAGGCCATCTACCAGGCCCACGTCATGAAGTACCTGCACAGCCGCGAGCTGATCGACATGGGTGACCGCAAGGTCTGGTGCTTCGTGGGCGATGGCGAGTGCGACGAGCCCGAGACCCTGGGCTCCATCTCCAAGGCCGGTCGCGAGAACCTTGATAACCTCATCTTCGTGGTCAACTGCAACCTGCAGCGTCTGGACGGCCCGGTGCGGGGCAACGGCAAGATCATCCAGGAACTGGAGGGCATCTTCCGGGGCGCTGGCTGGAACGTCATCAAGGTGGTCTGGGGCCGCATGTGGGACCCGCTGTTCGAGAAGGACGAAGACGGTGTCATGCAACGGGCCATGGACGAGTCCGTTGATGGTGAGTTGCAGAACTACATCAGCCAGGGCCCGGCCTACACCCGCAAGGAATTCTTCGGCAAGTACCCGGAACTGGCCAAGCTCGCCGAAGGCCTGTCCGATGAGGACATCAAGAAGCTCAACCGGGGCGGCCACGACCCCTACAAGGTCTACGCCGCCTACCAGAAGGCCGCCACCGAGGCCAACGGCAAGCCCACGGTGATCCTGGCCCATACCATCAAGGGCTATGGCTTTGGTGCGGCGGGCGAGGCCCAGAACACCGCCCACTCCCTGAAGAAGCTGGACAAGGACGCCCTCAAGGCCTTCCGCGACCGCTTCGGTATCCCCCTGAAGGACGACGAATTGGAAGACGTTCCCTATTATCGTCCGGCCCCGGACAGCCCGGAAATCGTCTACATGAACAAGCGCCGGCAGGAACTGGGCGGCTTCTATCCCAAGCGCCGCAAGGACAGTCAGCCCCTGAAGGTACCGGAGCTGGATATCTTCAAATCCGTGCTGGACGGCTCCGGTGACCGGGAAGTGTCCTCCACCATGACCTTCGTGCGGCTGCTCAACGCCCTGGTCAAGGACAAGCGTGTCGGCAAGCGGGTGGTGCCCATCGTTCCGGATGAGGCCCGTACCTTCGGCATGGAAGGCATGTTCCGCCAGTTGGGTATCTACACCTCCGAAGGTCAGAAGTACGTGCCCCAGGACCGGGACCAGATCATGTACTACCGGGAGGACAAGAAGGGTCAGATCATGCAGGAGGGCATCAACGAGGATGGCTCCATGGCTGCCTGGATGGCCGCCGCCACCTCCTACAGCCACAACAACTTCCCGCTGATCCCGTTCTATATCTTCTACTCCATGTTCGGCTACCAGCGTGTGGGGGACCTGGTCTGGGCTTCCGGTGACATGCAGGCCAAGGGCTTCCTGATCGGTGGCACCGCCGGGCGCACCACGCTGAACGGCGAAGGCCTGCAACACCAGGACGGCCACAGCCACGTGCTGTTCAACGCCGTGCCCAACTGCCGCAGCTACGACCCTGCCTTCGGCTACGAAATGGCCGTGGTGGTGCAGCATGGCATCAAGGAGATGTTCGAGGACAACCGCCATGTCTTCTACTACCTGACCATCGAGAACGAGAACTACCACCAGCCCGCCATGCCCAAGACCAAAGGCCTGGCCGAGCAGATCATCAAGGGCATGTACAAGTTCGAATCGGTGGAAACCAAGGGCCGCAAGAAGACGCCCCGGGTCCAGTTGCTGGGCTCCGGTGCCATCCTCAACGAGGTGCGGGCGGCGGCACAGTTGCTGAAGGACGACTGGGGCGTGGCCAGCGACGTCTGGAGCGTCACCAGCTACAACGAACTGGCCCGGGACGGCATGCACGTGGAGCGCTGGAACCACCTGCATCCAGACGACACCCAGAGGAAGGCCTACGTCACCCAGTGCCTGGAGAAGCAGCAGGGGCCGGTGGTGTCCTCCACCGATTACATCAAGCTGCACTCCGAACAGCTGCGGGCCTACATTCCCAAGACCTACTTCACCCTGGGCACCGACGGCTTCGGCCGCAGTGATACCCGAGAGAAGCTGCGCCACTTCTTCGAGGTGGACCGGTACTACGTGACCGTCAGTGCCCTGTCCGCCCTGGCGAAGGACGGCGACATCAAGGGTGACCAGGTCCTGGAGGCCATGCGCAAGTACGGCATCGACCGCAACAAACCCAATCCGGTGCTGAGCTGAGGAGGTAGCCATGAGTGAACAGGAGATCAAGGTTCCCGACCTCGGTGGCGCGGACGAGGTTGAGGTGATCGAAGTGCTGGTCAGCGAGGGTGACACGGTTGCAGAGGAGGATCCCATCCTGACCGTGGAGTCCGACAAGGCCTCCGTTGAGCTGCCGGCCCCGTACGCCGGCAAGATCACCAAACTGTCCGTCAAGGTGGGCGACAAGCTCAGCGAGGGCGATGTGGTCGGTACCATCGAGGCTGATGATGCCGGTGATGGCAGCAGCGAGGACAGCGACGAAGAACCGGAAAAAGCTGAAAAGGACGCTGACGAGTCGAAGGAAACGGACGCGGACTCCGGTGATGATAAGGAGAAGGCATCGAAAGACGACAGCGACTCCGGCAAGTCGAAAAGCTCGGGCAAGAAGGCTGGCGGCAGCCGCAAGGAAACCGTCAAGGTGCCGGCCCTGGATGGCTTCGAGAATGTCCCGGTCATCGAGATCAATGTCAGCGAAGGCGATACCGTCGGCGAGGAGGACCCGCTGGTCACCGTCGAGTCCGACAAGGCCACCATGGAAATCCCGTCCCCCTACGCCGGCAAGGTCGACAAGATCCTGGTGAAGGAGGGGGACAAGCTCTCCGAAGGCGATGACCTGCTGGAGATGACCGTCGAAGAGGCCGGCGGTGACGAGGCCGATGACGCGGACGACAGGGGCAATTCCGAGGAATCCGACAGCGACAGGGAACGCAAGCCTGCCAGGGGCGAGAAGGATGACGGCAAGGAGGAAGCCTCCACTTCGGATGAAGGGCAGGGCGACAGCACCTATCAGCCGCCCACCCCCGGCAGCAAGGTCCACGCGGGTCCTGCGGTGCGTAAGGTGGCCCGGGAGCTGGGCGCCGATCTCACCAAGGTCAAACCGAGCGGCCCGAAACACCGCATCCTCAAGGAGGACGTGGAAGCCTACATCCGCCAGAACCTGAAGAAGGCCCAGGAGGGCGGCTCCGTGGAAGGTGCAGGCATCCCGGGCATCAAGCTGCCGGACTTCAGCCAGTTCGGCGAGGTGGAGCGGGAAGCCATGTCCCGCATGATGACGGCTACCGCCACCAACATGCAGAAGAGCTGGCTCAACGTGCCCCACGTGACCCAGTTCGACGATGCCGACATCACCGAGATGGAGGCCTTCCGCAAGGGCCAGAAACAGGCGGGCGAGAAAAAGGGCGTCAAGCTCACGCCGCTGCCATTTATCCTCAAGGCCTGCGCTGCGGCCCTGGCGGAACTGCCCCAGTTCAATGTGTCCCTGGACATGGATCGCAAGGAGGTGGTGCGCAAGAAGTACATCCACATTGGCATCGCTGTGGACACACCCCACGGGCTGATGGTCCCGGTGATCCGGGATGTGGACCAGAAGGGCCTGTGGCAACTTGCGGAAGAGGCCCAGGAACTGGCGGACAAGGCCCGGGACAAGAAGCTCAAACCGGCGGAGATGCAGGGTGCCTGCTTCTCCATCACCAGCCTGGGTGGTATTGGCGGCACGGCTTTCACGCCCATTGTGAACACGCCGGAAGTGGCGATCCTGGGGGTATCCAAGGCGGCCATGAAGCCGGTGTGGGACGGCGAGGCCTTCCAGCCCCGGTTGATGCTGCCGCTGTCCCTGTCCTACGACCACCGGGCGGTGAATGGTGCCGATGCGGCGCGGTTTACCAACTACCTGGCGCAGGTGCTGGGGGATATCCGGCAGTTGTTGCTGTAGTGGGTCGCCTGATCGACGAAGGTCGGTAGGAAGAGGCGTCCCCCGGAGCGGGGGACGCTGATTTCAGGTGGGACTATCAGAAGCTGTAGCGGGATGCGAACATCACCCGCTGGGCATCTTCGCTGTCGCCACTGTAGAGCTCGGACTTGAAGTAACCGTATTCAACGCCAAGCATCACGTGCTCAATGGGGCTCCATTGATAGTTCACGAAGGCGTTGCTGTTGGTTTCAACCCGGGCATCCGCTGCTGCAGCGCCCACGTCGCTTTCATAGTCATCCCAGTCCATCTTGACCATGCCATAGGTGAGGTTCAGCGTACCAACACCGACCTCAGCAGAGGCGCCGATGGTGCCGCCATAACCCTGGATGGTCTCCAGGCTGTCGCCGTCACGGTAGGCATCCTGGCCGCCGAAGCCACTATCACCGGAACGATAGAGGTAACCGTTGGCGCCCTCAGTGGCGTTAAGCACGGCGTGCAGGGTCAAGGCGTCAGTCAGGGAGACGTCGGTGGCAACATAGCCCGCCATGCCTGCGGCGTTATCGTCTTCGCCAGCATCCCCTTCATCATAGGAGAGGTACTGCAGCAGGGCACCGGCACTGAACTGGACGTTCGGAGCCAGGGCCCGTTCGAAACGGGCGGTCACCACCGGGGCGCTTTGCTTCTCGTCGCCGCCGACGTTCTGGAACCGTGGGTCCTCCAGAGAGAATGACCAGGCACCTGTTGAGTACCGGACCTGGGCCACGCGGTCCTGGACGCCAGCCGAACCGACGACGCTGTCGAAGTCCAGGGTGGGGGTCCAGCCGACAAAGCTGGTGTAGTTGGACCAGGTGCGACCGGCCAGCCAGTTGCCGTATTCACCGTAGGCGTGACGCAGACGGAAATCGCCGCCGCGGAAGTCACCTTCCAGAGTAACGCTGACACCGCTGGAGTGAGTGGCCGAGACACCAAGCCGGGACTGCTCTGCGTCGGCATCGAAATGACCGTCACCTTCCTCTGCGTTGGTGAAAAGGGCGGGGAAACTACCGGCCTGGGTTGTGCTGCCGATATCCTGATCAAAATCGTAAACCGCGTTCATCTGAGCATAGCCGTACAGATCGAGCATGACGTCACCTGCTTCGAACTCGACGGCGGCCGCCTGACCGGACGCGATGCCCAGTGCCATTGCAGCGGATGTCAAGCCAATTGCCTTGGCGAGTACATTATGTTCGTCCTCTCTTTTGTCGCGTTACGTGTGTGTTGTTCTGTCTTCCTCTTGTTCGGGTAGAACACTTCACTAACGTGGCAAATAAGTAACGAAACTGCAATGTTGATAGGCGATTATGTACGATTTTTTAGACTAATTATGGAGAGACTTGGGAGAATATGTCGGTTTTGACTACATTAACCCATTGCGCCACGGGCTCCGTATAATGCGGGAATGAAAGACGGCACCCCTTTGATAGCCTTCCTGGGCTCCGCAACCCTCGCCTTCCTGGACCTGGAAACCACGGGCGGCTCTGCCGGCCACGACCGGATCACGGAAGTCGGCATCCGCTTCTGGCGCGACGGCAGGGTGGTGGACGAATGGCAGACCCTGGTCAATCCCCAGACCCGGATTCCCTCCTACATCGAACGTTTCACGGGTATCACCAATGACATGGTTGCCGATGCGCCGGTGTTCGGGGCCATTGCGGATGAACTCCGGGAACGCCTGGAGGGCTGCATCTTCGTTGCCCACAACGCCCGCTTCGATTACGGCTTTATCAAGGCGGAGTTCCGGCGCCTGGTGCAGCCGTTCTCGGCCCGGGTGCTCTGCACCGTCAAGCTGTCACGGCGGCTCTACCCCGAACACCGTCGCCACAACATGGATGCCCTGATCCAGCGCCATGGCCTGGCCCAGGTGCAACGGCACCGGGCCATGGGGGATGTCGCCGCGATGATGGACTTCTTCACCCATGCCCTGGAAGACAAGGGCGTGGACACCGTGGAGCAGGCTGTCCGCACCCTGCTCCAGCGCCCCAGTGTGCCCTCCCACATGCCGCCGGATATCCTTGATGAGATACCGGCGGTGCCCGGCGTTTACCGTTTCTATGGAGAGAACAATGTACTGCTGTACGTGGGCAAGAGCACGAACATCGCCCAGCGGGTGGCCTCCCATTTCTCCGGCGATCACAACTCCAGCAAGGGCGTACGGTTGTCCGAGAGCATGCGCCGTGTCGAGTGGACGGAAACCGCCGGCGAGCTGGGTGCCCTATTGCTGGAGCTGCGCCAGATCAAGACCCTGCGGCCCATGTACAACCGCCGCTCGCGCCCGGCCAAGACCCTCTGGAGCATCGAGTTGACGGCCAGCGACCGGGGGTACCTGCAGGCCCGGCTGATACAGAAGATCGAACCCCACCGCCTGGGCGACTACTACGGCCTGTTCCGCAGCAAGCGCGACGCCCAGCGGGCCCTGACCGGCATCGCTGGCAAGAATGAGCTGTGCAACCGACTACTGGACCTGGAGCCGTCGGACCAGGAGGGCCCGTGTTTCCAGCGCACCCTGGGGCGATGCAAGGGCGCCTGTGAAGGCCTTGAGGACGTCACCCGTTACAACCTGCGGGTACAGATCGCCTTCCACAGCCTGCGCCTGAAAACCTGGCCCTGGCAGGGGCCGGTGGGCGTGCGGGAACACCACCCCGGTACCGGTCGCACGGAGATCCTGGTGATCTACAACTGGATGCACGTGGCCACCCTGCATTCCGATGAAAAACTGCAGGACCTCAGCCTTCGTGGCACCGCCGTCACCTTCGATATGGATTCCTACAAACTGGTGGTCAAGGCGCTCTCCGGGAAGGGGGTGAAGGGGCTGACCATCCTGGAACTGCCGCCAGTGGGGGAGCCGGACATACTGGGGGTGGATCCCGGAGACGCCTGAGTTTTCCTGCACCTGCCCCTCTGACGTATGATAGGGCTTTACACGCCGGTCCGTTGGCCGGTCCCGGGAAGGTCAGAGAGGAACTTATGAACAGAGAACCCGTCACCCGCGAACTCTTCAACGACGTCATGGTCCCCAACTACGCCCCCGGTGCCATGATCCCCGTGCGAGGTGAGGGCTCACGAGTCTGGGACCAGGACGACCGCGAGTACGTCGACTTCGCCGGCGGCATTGCCGTCAACAGCCTGGGACATGCCCATCCGGGGCTGATCAGCGCCCTGTATGAACAGGCGGAAAAGCTCTGGCACGTCTCCAACGTACTCACCAACGAACCGGCCCTGCGCCTGGCCCGCACCCTGTGCGAACTCACCTTCGCCGAGCGGGTGTTCTTCGCCAACTCCGGCGGGGAAGCCAACGAAGCCGCCTTCAAACTCGCCCGTCGCCATGGCTGGCAGCACCATGGCCCGGAAAAGCACGAAATCATCTCGTTCACCAACTCCTTCCACGGCCGCACCCTGTTCACCGTGAGCGTCGGCGGCCAGCCCAAGTACCTGGAAGGCTTCGAACCGGCCCCGGGCGGCATCCACCACGCCACCTACAACGACCTGAATTCGGTCAAGGAACGGATCTCGAAGGAAAAGACCTGTGCCGTGGTGGTCGAACCCATCCAGGGCGAAGGCGGCGTGATGCCGGCTGAACCGGAATTTCTGGAAGGCCTGCGGAAACTGTGCGACGACCACGACGCCCTGCTGGTCTTCGACGAAGTCCAGAGCGGCGCCGGCCGCACCGGCCACCTCTATGCCTACCAGCACTACGGCGTCACACCGGACATCCTGACCACCGCCAAGGGCCTGGGCGGCGGCTTCCCGGTGGCGGCCATGCTGACCACCGCGACCGTGGCCGAAAGTCTCGGCGTTGGCACCCACGGCAGCACCTACGGCGGCAACCCGCTGGCCTGCGCCGTAGCCCAGAAAGTCGTCGATACCATCAGCCAGCCGGACATCCTCAAGGGCGTTAAGGCCCGTTCCGAAAAACTGCGTAAGGGCATGATGGCCATCGGCGAGAAATACGGCATCTTCAGCCACGTCCGCGGCGAGGGCCTGTTGCTGGGCTGTGTGCTGACCGAGCAGTGGAAAGGCAAGGCCAAGGAATTCCTGGCGGCATCCCAGGCGGAGGGTCTGATGATCCTGGTCGCCGGCGCCGACGTGGTCCGGCTGGCCCCGTCCCTGATAATCCCGGACCAGGATATCGAGGAAGGGCTTGAGCGATTTGAGAAAGCGGTGGCTACACTGACAACATAGAAGGATCCTGTGGCGAATTGCAGGATGTCGCGGTGGGTGGTCTGGTACTGCTTTCCGGGACCTTCAAAAACAGGGACGTTTTTGAAGAGCCTACATGGACGTATCTACGGCGTGTCCCG
>NZ_JAVVLT010000008.1:0-20614 GCF_036224885.1 Marinobacter sp. OP 3.4 | reverse complement strand
GAGCGTCCCACTTTGAGGCCATTTTGACGGTCATTTGAGGCGCATAGTGGTTCTATGTAACGAAAATGAGCGCTCAAAAGGGACCAAAGTGGGGTGGTCGCAGCGGTGCGACTTTCTGCCGCGCAGACTCCTGGGTCGGCCTGGGCCGGCCCCGGTCACCGAAGCCGGTTATTCAGGGTATCCACCAGCTCCGCCCAGTCGGCATCCTCCTCCAGTTCCTCGGTCAGGAAGCGCCGCTGGCCTTCATTCCAGAAACCGGCATCCGCAAGTCGGATGTTGTCCGGAACGGGGCGATGAGTGGCAATAAATGCCTCGATTGAGTCGCTGTCGTCCGGCAGACCAAGCTGCTTGAACAGTTCGGACAGGGTATGGATGCCTTGTTCCATGGAGTCCTCTCATCTTGCTGCTATGGATGGTGTTGTTCTCTTTCCAGTGTAGTCGTTTATCCGCCGGACCGGACCCGCAAGGGGCTGGGTTTCTCTTGCACGAAACATCCAAACATAGGATGATTGGATAACCAATCAAAGGATGTTAATTCCATGGCAGAACTCACCCGTATCCGGCGCGGCTCCCTGGTGGATACCGCTATCGACAGTCTCCGGGATGCAATACAGCAAGAGCACTGGCGGGTCGGCGAGCGATTGCCCGTGGAAGCTTCACTGTCGGAGGCCCTGGGCGTGAGCCGGAATACGGTCCGTGAAGCGGTGCGGGTCCTGGTGCATGTGGGCATGCTGGAAACCCGCCAGGGGGATGGCACCTATGTGCGGGCTGTCAGGGATCCCGGCGAGGCCCTACGACGGGTGGCCCGGTCCCGGCTCCGGGATCAACTGGAAGTCCGCATCATGCTGGAGGCAGAAGCGGCTGGTCTTGCCGCCGGCAGGCGCACCGCCGGGGACCTGCAACGAATGACCGACGCCCTGGACCAGCGGGCCCGGGCCGGGAGCAATCTGGCCGAACGTGTCAGTCATGACGAGAGGTTCCACCACGCGGTGGTGGAGGCGGCCCACAACCCTGCCCTGCTGGAGATGTATCGCTATTTTGCCCAGTCGGTGGCCGAAACCATTGAACGCACGGAACAGGATGCCGACCTTCCGGAGCCCTCCCAGGAAGACCACGAACTGCTACTGGCGGCCATCCGCCAACAGAACCCCGAGCGGGCGGTGACCCTGGCCAGGGCGCTGCTTGCTCCCAGCCTGGCGGCCCTTGAAGGGAGGGATACCCAATGAAGTTGAGGCTTGACCCGTTCACCCTGCTGTTGCTGGGCGCCATTGTTCTGGCGAGCTTCCTGCCGGTTCGTGGTGATCTGGCGGAGGTCCTGTCCGTGGTGGGCACCATTGCGGTGGGGCTGTTGTTCTTCCTGCACGGTGCGGCCCTCTCCGGTCAGCAGATCGTGGACGGAGCCACCCACTGGCGGCTTCATATCGTAATCACCGCCCTCACCTTCGTGTTCTTCCCCCTGGTGGTGCTGCCCATTAACGGGCTGAGCAGCATTGCGCCCCAATGGATGCCGGCGGATCTGGGCCTGGGGTTCCTCTACCTGGGGGTATTGCCCTCGGCGGTATCGTCGTCTATTGCCTATACCGCCATGGCGCGGGGCAACGTGCCCGCGGCCATATGCAGTGCCGCCGCCTCCAACGTCTTTGGCATGATGCTCACGCCGTTCCTGCTGATATTACTGGTCAGCACCTCTGGCAGTGGCGACTTCTCGGTATTGGAAGCGCTGAAGGATATTGTGCTGCAGCTACTGCTGCCGTTTGCGGTGGGACATGCCCTGCGGCCCTGGTTGGGCGGTTTCCTGGCGCGCCACGAGAACCTGGCATCCCGTTACGATCAGTGTGTGATCTGGCTGATCGTCTATACCGCGTTTTCCCACTCGGTGGTCAGTGGCCTCTGGGAACAACTACCGTTGAACGCCATCGTGTTGACCATCGTGCTGTGCTTTGCCCTGCTGGCCTTCTTCATGCTGGTGGCCCACCTGCTGGTCCGGCGATTCGGCTTCAGCCTGGAGGACGAGGCCGCCGTGGTGTTCTGTGGGTCGAAGAAGAGCCTGGCATCGGGCCTGCCCATGGCCAAGGTACTGTTCTCCGGCCACCCGGGGTTTGGCATGATAGTGCTGCCGATCATGTGCTACAACCAGATCCAGGTGATCGTCGGGGCCATGCTGGCCCAGCGTTACCGGCGCCTGATAGATGCGACAAAGGAAACGTAGCGGAGGAATCAGCCGCCTCCGCCGGTCAGGGCACCAAAGAGGCTGGTCAGGATGACGATGCCTACGATCCAGCCGATCACCGCCGGCCAGAAGTTGGTCATCTGGGGACGCTGGTGTTCTCCACCCTCGCCTTTCGCGTCATCGGATTCCGGGAAATTCATGCCCTGATAGCGGCCGGCATCGTCCAGGGTCAGTTCATCCTCCTGGGCTTCACGCTCCAAGGCATCGGTCATGCCGTACCAGCCAAACCAGTCACCGAGGAAGCGGGCCACGGGGGCTGCCAGCCTGGCCTCTTCGGCCAGGGGGCGTAACCGGGGCTCAAGTTCCTCGCCAATGGCCGTGCGGATCGCGTCCTGGTCCGCAGGGGGCTCGGTCAGTATGGCTCGCCAGATGGCCACATCGTTCAGTCGGCCACTGTCATTGAGCATGGCATTCACCTGGATCACCACCTCCCTAACAACCTGTCTGTCGGTTGCGGAAAGAGGCCCCCGATGGGCTTCCGCCTGCCAGGAGGAGGGGTTGGCTGACGACTCTTCGCGGCGGGGGGACGCTGTTTCCGACGGCTCACGGGCCGGTTCCGGCGCCTCGGTGTGCCTGGCCTCCCCGGCCTCCCCCATGGCCTGTTGGTAGGCCTGGCGAAGCCGTTGGGCTTCGTCACCTTCGGCGAATTTGCTCTGCCGCTCATAGGCATCGCGAATCCGGGTGCTGTCCCGGGTTGGTTCGATACCGAGTATTTCCCAACAATTCATGTATCAGGTGTCTCCTGCTTCAGGCCCAAGGACCTGCATTGTAAAACATTGATAACTTTAGCAGAGCGTATGTCAGCCGATCTTGAAAACTGCCGCTGGTTATCGCAGAGTCGCCGATTGGTGTGCGACGTTCCGTGCGTGTCAATGGCATCCATATTCGTTATGATGCCAATTCCTGGACTAATCTGAAAACAATATCGTGGATAAACGTCCTGCGTGCGGACACCGGCTGCCCTGCCCTTCGCTCCAGTCCGACACGGGAAGGCCCCTGGCAACATGACAACAATACGTGGTTTAGAAGTATCCGTTATAGCGACCATGATGGTGGTTTTCTCCCTGCCACCTGTTGCCCGCGCCGATGATACGTCCGTACCGGCTCCCTGGCTGGGCCTTGGAGGTGATACCGGAGTCACCGGCGAAGAAAGCCACAGCGTACCCGAGGTGCTCACCACCGCCAGACTGAGGCAGCCGAAGGCCCGGGTTCCCGGCACCACCACGGTTATTTCCGGCGAAACCATACGCGACCTGGGGTTCACGGCGCTGGCGGATGTTTTCCGCCTGGTACCGGGGATGACCGTGGCGGCGGTCGGCAGCAACCAGCCCGTCGTCAGCTACCACGGCACGGTCGCCTATGAACAGCGACGCTTGCAGGTGTTAGTAGACGGCCGCACCGCCTACCAGCCCAGCCTGGCGGATGTGGACTGGAACGCCATGCCGGTGCCCATGGAGCTGATCGACCGTATCGAGGTCAGCCGTGGCCCGAACTCCGCAGCCTATGGCAACAACGCCTTCCTGGCATCCATCAATATCATCACCCTGTCTCCGGAAAACACGGCGGGCACTGCCTTTCACGCCCAGGGTGGCGACCTGGGTATAAGGAACTACACCGCTTACCACGGTCGTAATAACGACGACTACAGCTGGCGGGTTACCTGGCAGCGGCGGGAATCGGATGGTTTCGACTACCAGATTGATAGCACCAACAACTTCCGGGAGGTGCCCATCCGGGATGGTTTCGAGCTCAACCAGTTCTACTACGACGGCATCATCCATCCATCTCCCGGCCATTCCCTGGAATTGCGAGCGGGAGTCACCGATGGTGTCGATCAGGATGATCCCCTGAAGATGGGGGAGGATATTTTTGTCCAGGATGAACCCGATCCCGACGAGGATGTCCGGGACTACTACCTGCAGGCGAGCTACGACTATACCGGTTTCGATAACCACTTGGTGGAGTTCCAGACCAGTTTTCAGAATTATGACCGGCACAAGAACTGGATCAGTTGCGTACCAGTCGTGGCGGGGCAGCCACCGGTCTGCGCCCGGTTCAACGAGAATCTCCAGCAGCAGCGGCTGGAGTTCGAGTTGCAGGATACCTGGTCCATGAACCCGGACCTGCGCCTGGTGAGTGGTCTTGGCTACCGGGACGACGGTTACGAATCCGAGACCTATTTCGACGGCGGCGGCAGCATCTACCAGTCCCGGCTCTTCGCCAACCTGGAGTACACCCCCATCCACTGGCTCACCCTTAACGCGGGGGCGAACTGGGAGCACACCTCGCTGCTGGATGACAACTTCCTGTCACCCAGGCTGGCGGCGAATTTCCACCTCACGGAAAACCAGACCGTGCGCCTGGTCTATTCTCGGGCGGTACGTACGCCTGACGCCCTGGAACAACGTGCCGACTGGGCCTATACCCCTCAGGACGTCAGTCCGGCGGCCTATGCCTGGTTGGACGGTGAGCGGATAGATGCCGAATTTGACGCGCAGTCTCCGGTGGACTTCTCGGATTTCTACGCCCAGGCAGGTGGAGACCTTGAGGAGGAACGGATTACCAGCCGGGAGATCAGCTACTATGGCCAGTTCCGCCTGGGCCAGGGCATCCTCTCCACCGAGGTGCGCTATTTCTATGACGAACTGAGGGACCTGGTGGCCGGGGTTATCAATGTAGAGGATTTCGACCTGGGGAACCGGGTGGCCATCGACCAGCAGGGTATCGAGCTGGAAACCGCCCTGGATCTTGGCAACACCCGCCTGCGCCTGAGTTATGGCTATCTCGACCAAGACAGTGAGTATACCGCCAATGACGGGATTCCAGTGGATGAGCAGCAGGACATCGTAGCCCTGGAAGGCCGTTTATCCGTCCGCCACTCCGGCAGCCTGTCCTGGATCCAGCGTTATCCCGGAGACTGGAACACGGCCGTGGCGTGGTATGTGGCCGACGAGTTCCGTTCCGGCTCCTATCAGCGGGCGGATTTCCGGCTGGCAAAAACCGTCCACGGAGCTAACCTTAGTTACGATGTCGCTTTGATTATGCATCATTATCTCAACGACAATCCCGTCTTGAGCCGCGACAACAATTACAGGGATCGCAATCAGTTTTTCCTGGAAGCGGGTGTGCATTTCTGACACCGCCTGTCTGGCAGGTAACTGACGATAACCAGGGTGGGTATGAGCAGTAGTTTCTCCCGTTTCAGACGAACAGGCCACGGGCCACACCGGCATCGGTTGCCGAAAGGTGTTCTCCTTGCCCTGTTGCTGTTTTTCTGCCTGTCAGTACACGCCGACGTCGTTTACATCCAGGGATCCGCAAATCCGACGTTCAACCTTCGGTTCACGGAACTCCTTCAGGATCAGTTGGGAGAAGACACCGACATCCGGTCGTTCGGTTCCATGGGGAATTTCCAGGGCCCGCCGGGTCCTGTTGTCACCCTTGGCCAGGAAGCCCTGAACCAGGTTCTGGAACAGGACACCCGCCGGCCCATACTGGCATTGCTTGTAGGGAAGTCGTTCCTCGACGACGTGTCGTCGGACCTGCCGGCATCCTTCTCGGCCATCTATTACGACCCTCCGTTGCTGCGCCAGGCACTGATCGGCAAGGTTATCCTGCCCCAGGCGTCACGCATGGCACTGCTGGCCCGTCGGGAAGAGGCCAACCGGTACGATAGGCTGATCGAGCAACTGGCCGATTACGGCCTTGAAGCCCGGGTGTTCATGGTCAGTGGCGAAGATGCCCTGATACCGGCCCTTAACCGGGCCCTGAGCTTTGGCGACTTTCTCCTGGCCACGCCGGATGAGGCCATCTATAACGCCCGTACCATCAAGCACATACTGCTGACGACCTATCGCCGTAACCGCCTCGTCATCGGTCCTGGCCATGCTTTTGTCAGGGCTGGTGTCCTGGCCTCATCCTATGTGCCGCTGTCCGATTATACCGGGGCCGCCGCCGATTACATCCGTGAGTGGCAGCGAACAGGATCGCTGCCCTCCCCCGCCTATCCAGAGACATTCAGTATTGAAATCAATCGACAGGTGGCCCGTTCGCTGAATATTCCCTTGCCGGATCGTCAGCGCATCATTGAAGACGTTGAACGGATGCTTGAACAGACATCGTCGCCGGAGGAGGCACCATGAAAGAGTCCTCCACGAAACGCAGCCTGGGCACCCAACTGTTACTGTTGGGCGCCATTCCCGCCATCCTGATGTTTGTCGGACTGATGGTGTTCTTCACCAACGCCCGGCTCTCCGACGCTCGCCAGGACCTGTTCGATTCCACCCAGAAACTGGTGGATAACATGGCGCCGGCACTGGAATATGCGGTGGTATCCGGTAACCGGGACGTGCTCGACAGGATCCTTGAGGAATCCATCAGCGGGACCAGCCTGGAATGGATCCGGGTGACCGATGTGGTGGGAACGGAACTGGGGTTCGTGGGCGGCGGCGACATTGAACAGTGGCCCGGGGAAGACCTGGAACAGCCCGGGATTCGTCGTTTCAGCGCCGATATTCTCCAGCACCCCGTGGATCTCGGTGGCGATAGCAGTGCCGAGTGGTTTGAACCCGACTTCCGTCTGTCAGGCGGCGCCGTGCGGGTCGGTGCCGTGGAGGTGGCGGTCAGCGAACAGCAACTGGCGGAACGTCGAACCGATATCCTGCTGACGTCAGGTGTGGTGGGAATCTCCCTGCTGGTGTTCACCCTGCTGCTGGTAAACCGCATGTCGGCTACCCTGCTGGACCCGATAAGGGCCCTGGCGGAGCGAGTGCTCAACATGACACAGCGCGAATACCGGGAAACCCGTCCCGTTCGCGCCAAGGTGGCGGAGATTGCCGAGCTGGAAGAAAACCTGAACCAGCTCGCCCGCAATCTCGAACACCTTCAGGAATCCCGCGACCAGACCCTGGCCCTGTCCGAAGGCGCCCGGGAGAAGGCTGAAGCCGCGAGCCAGGCCAAGTCCGAGTTCCTGGCAGTCATGAGCCATGAACTGCGCACGCCCCTCAACGGGGTGCTTGCCATGGTGGACCTGGTATCCGAGGAATCACTATCCGAACGCCAGGCAGACTACCTGCAGACCGCCCGGCGGTCGACGGAGGATCTGCTGACACTGATTAATGACATCCTCGATGTGTCCCGGCTGGACCAGGGTAAACTGCTACTGGAGAACCGGCCGTTCAATCTCCGGGAGCTGGCCGAGAACTGCCTGGCGAGTTTCCGTCATACCGCCGAGCAACGGGGGTTGTCACTGGCGTTCCGGATGACCGGTCCCTGGCCGGAGTCCCCGGAGGTCGCCGGCGATGCTGTCCGTTACCGCCAGGTACTGGCCAGCCTGCTGGATAACGCCATCAAGTTCTCCACTGATGGTCAGGTACTGGTGACACTGGACTGGCACCAGGAGGCGGATGACTGTGTGTTTGTCTCCTGCGAGGTCCAGGACAGTGGCGATGGCATTCCCGCCGAGCACCTGGCCATGGTGTTCAACAGCTTTGAGCAGGTGGACTCGTCGATCTCCCGGCATGCAGGGGGCACTGGCATCGGACTGTCACTGGTCCAGAAACTGGTGGAGCTGATGGGTGGGCACGTCGGCCTGAGCAGTCACAAAGGTGAAGGTTCCAACTTCCGTTTCGAAGTGCCGTTCGAACTTCCTCCTGCCTTCCCCGTCCAGCCGGAGGACACACTGGCGGAAGCGGATCCTGCCCCCCGCTCAGCGGAGGAACGCAAATCCCGCCCTGCCCCCCGGGCCCTGGTGGTGGAGGACAACCCCGTCAACCAAAGGGTCGCCAGAACACTCCTGGACCGGCTCGGATTCGAGGCCGAAGCCGTGAGCAATGGCCACGAAGCGGTGCAGTCGGTAACCGATCAGGAAGGCCGATACACCGTGATACTGATGGATTGCCACATGCCGGTGATGGATGGTTTCACCGCGACCCAGGCGATACGCGACTGGGAAAGCCGTGAAAGCCGCCGCCAGACCCCAATCATCGCCCTGACCGCCGATGCGCTGCCCGGTACCGAGAACGCCTGCCGGGAAGCGGGAATGAATGACTACCTGGCCAAACCGGTCCGCAAACATGATCTGCGGACCGTGCTCAGCCGTTGGGTGCCATTGTAGGTCAATGCAGGGCGCGACAACGTCCCCGGTTCAGGCGACCGGGGTCCGCATGGTGACGAACTCCTCCGCGGAGGTGGGATGGATGCCCAGGGTGCTGTCGAAGTCCGCCTTGGTGGCACCACACTTCAGGGCGACACCCATGCCCTGGATGATCTCCCCGGCCTCCGGTCCCACCATATGGGCACCCAGCACCCGGTCCGTGTCGCCATCCACCACCAGTTTCATCAGGCTGCGCTCATCACGACCGCTAAGGGTATGCTTCATGGGACGGAACTCGGACCGGTAGATGACCACCTTGTGGCCTGCCTCTCTCGCTTCCGCCTCGGTCAGCCCCACAGTGCCAATGGCGGGCTGGCAGAACACGGCGGTGGGAATATTGCGGTAGTCCATTTCCCCCTCACCATCCCCAAACAGCCGGCGCGACAGGACCATGCCCTGGGCCAGGGCGACCGGTGTCAGTTGAGGCGTGCCGATGACGTCACCCAGGGCGCTGATGGACGGAGCGGCGGTGTGGAAGGTTTCATCCACCTGGACATGGCCAGAGGCCGTGAACTCGACCCCGAGGGCTTCCAGCCCAAGGCCATCCGTCAGGGCACGGCGACCGGTAGCCGCCAGTACCAGCCCGGTCTGCATCACGCTGCCGTCGGACAGGCTGACCGCATAGCCGGTCCCCGACTCTTCCACGGCATTGATGGTCGTGTTGAAGCGCAGCCGGATACCTTTCTTCTCCAGCTCACCCACCATGAACTGGCGGATATCGTCATCGAAGCCCCGCAAGAAAAGCTCGCCCCGGTATACCAGGGTGGTTTCCACGCCCAGGCCCGCCAGAATGCCGGCAAATTCCACGGCGATATAGCCACCGCCCCAGACCACGGCCTCCCGGGGCAACTGCGGCAGGTAGAACATCTCATTGGATGACAGGATCAGTTCCCGGCCTGGTATATCGGGGGTGGCGGGCCAGCTTCCGGTGGCCACCGTGATGTGGTCCGCGCTCAGCTCCCGCTCTCCGATGGCCACGGTATGGCCGTCCCTCAGGGTGGCGGTCCCCTGGATAATGGTGACACCGGCCCCCTCCAGAAGCTGCTGGTAGATGCCGTTCAGACGCTCGATCTCCGCATTCTTGTTGGCCACCAGGGTCGGCCAGTCGAACCGCACCCCGTCACCGGGAACCTGCCAGCCATAGCCGGCGGCGTCTTCAAGGTCTTCCCGCACATGGGCCCCGTAGACAAACAGCTTCTTGGGAACACACCCCACATTGACGCAAGTCCCCCCCAGATAGCGGGACTCAACAATGGCGACCCTGGCGCCCTTCTGCGCCGACATGCGGGCCAGGCGTACGCCGCCGGAACCGGCACCAATGACAATCAGATCAAAATCCCGGGATTCGGACACATTGACTCCTGTTCAAGTTTTTCTGGATATTATTCAGTGGCTCAGTAGGTTAACGAATTACCCAGACGGGACACTAGCCATCGGCGGAGCGTCTGCATCCCTGAACAGTACAAAATCCTCGTAGTCCCCCAGCCGGATGGTGCCAAGGCTGCGAAAGCCTTCCGATTCGTAGAATGGCAGGTAACGGCTGTTGCCGGTATCCAGCACCAGGCCGTTGCCCCGCGGATTCTGTGCACACAGTCTTTCGACGGCAGCCAGCAGCATGCGACCGAAACCGCGATTCTGATATTTCGGGTGGACGCCCATCAAGGGCAACTGGAAGGTATCGCCCTCCGGCAGCATGCTACGGATCTTTTCGTGATAGTCCAGATACCGACGTGTGGACGCAAAACCCGCGGTCAATACCATCCGCAGACGCCAGCTCAACTGTTCGGCCAGGTTAATCCGCAGTTCCGGCTCGCCAATAAACGCAACCGCCACCAGCGTGTTGTCCGCCATGACACCAATAGCTTCCTGGTTCGTCTCGAAATGCAGGTTCAGCAGTTCGCGGATGGTGGCACGGACCCGCTTCTCGTACCCGGGCTTGCGGTGGTCGAACAGGTATTGGAAGGTGGGCTCGTGCCGATAGGCCTGAAACAGTATGGACTTTGCTTCGTTATAGGCACTGTCGTCCAGTCGGACGAGGGAAGGTTCGCGAACAGGGTTTTTATCGTTATCGGTCGCTGTCATGCCTTCTGCCATTACCGTGGTTCCGTTGGAGGTCGCAAGGGTCAGCCGTTGCGGATACTTTGTCCCATATTCATTCAGATTGCCAGTGTGAGACGAACGGACACGACGCCCGGAGTGTCCCGGCGATCCATGGCCGCCTGGTCGATGAGGATGCCGTGATTGCTGCTCAGGCCCTCAAGCCAGGCTGCCACCTGGGTAAAGGGCACGTCTTCCAGCCAGACCCGGATGGCGTCGTCACCGCTGGGTTCGAACCGTTGCAGATCCAGCCCGGCCTCCCGGGCGGTGGAGGTCACTGTCGCCATCAGTTCACGGCCATCCGCCGGCTTTTGCGCGCTACTGGTGGCGTTGCCGGTGTTTCCGGACAGTTCCCGGAGGGTGGTGCGGTTTTCATGCATCCAGGCCAACAGCTCTTCGGCGTTCTGCCGGGCCGAAAGCGCCTGATCGTGGTATTGGTCGATGGGGCGCCAGATGGCGAAATAGACCAGTGCCAGCACGATGGCGAGGGTCATCAGCTTGAGGGCCTGCTGGTCACGCCGTGGAAGATGGTCGTAGCGAGTGACCAGCCGCTTGACCGACGGACTTTCCATGAGTTTGCTGAGCACGGTTAACCTCCTGAGACCGTCAGACGGGCACGGGTGCCCTCGGAATCGTTGACCACCGAACCAACGCTGGCTTCCAGGCCCTGATCCGCGATGCTGGAGCGCAGTGCGTTGAGTTTTTCATAACTGTCGGCACGGACGTCCACCACCAGCTGGCCACGGGAGCTGGTGTAGTTGACGGAGTTGAACTCGATGGTCTGGTTGCCCGCCAGTTGCCGGTATTGCTGGCCGGTATGTTTCATCAGCGGCAGGAAGCCGGCATCCCCCCCCCGCTCCCCGGCCACCCGCATCTGCGCCTCCACCATGCGGCGGACATTACGGGGGGTGGCACGACGGTCGTCCGGAAACGCCTCGTGGTAGATGGCCATGGCCTGTTCCTCCACGGAGGTGGCCTGCTGGTTGTAGTAGTAGCCCATGGCAAGCTGACCGCCGAGCAGCAACACAAACCAGGTGGCGGCGATGGCGATGGCCGGTTTCCAGGGCCGTAACGCACCACCCTCACCGCTGTCGGGGGCGTATTGCCCCTGGCACAGATTAATGGGCTCCGCCGCGTGGTGGTAATGAGCACTGGCGAGCAGCTCGATGATGGCGCCGTCCATGGGCTCCCGGTGCACGCTCAGCCGGGGCGTTCCGACCAGGGTCGACACCAGTTCCTCGTTGGCGGCGAAGGCGTCATCAGTGCCATAGACCACCACCTGCACCTCGGCGGCCACCTCATCTTCCTTGGGAATGGCCAGGGTCTGGGCAAAGACGGACAGGTTCTCGGCCCGCATGGTCATCCATTCACCACGGCGGGAAGCCACCAGCACCAGTTCCTCCCCAAGACAGACGGCCCAGTCGTTCTCCTTCAGTGGCACCAGTGCCGCATCCGGGTAGATGGCTTCCAGTTCCACGCCTTCCCAGTCGAGGAAGGCGTTCAGCCACAGGCCCATGCGCTGGTGGTCGATGGCAGCGACCCGGTAGCCCTCCCCGGCTTCGTCCTGGCCACCGAGGGCCAGGTGCACCGAATCCACATCCTGGGCGAGCTGTTCCTCCACCGCGAACGGTAGCGCCTGACGGATAAACCGCGCCTGTTTGGCGGGAATGTCGGCAAAGCAGAACAGGGCTTCGTCCCCGGGGATCAGTCCGATCAGGCGCACTCCGTCCAGGGAGTTCTGGCTCAGGGTATCCTCGATGGCCTCCCGGGGTTCCCCCGCTCCAGTGCTCTGCAGGTCGCCACTGGCGTCCAGCAGCACCCAGTCGAAGCGGGGCTCCGCCGCCGGGTTATCCGCGGCGTAAGGCACTGGCCTGGCGTAGAGGTGATATGACATAGCGTGCGTCCTTGTTCTATTCCTCAGTCACCCCGTAGGGCTCCTTGGTGATTCTGTGCTTTTGCCCGGTGTCGCGGCGGACCACCGAAAACTCCCCGTCCCGGGTGCGATAGACCGTACTGACCAGATTGACCACGCGTTCATCCCACGTGATCCGGGATACAACGTCGAAAAACTCCGAAGTCACCTTTAGCCCCTGGGGTTTCAGACCCAGCCCGGCGAATTCCGGCAGCGCGGTAAAGTCGCCCGTGGTCAGGAATCGCTCTTCCTCCCGACGCTCGATAACCGCCTCGGCCTGGGCGTCGGTAATCTGTTGGTGGAAGGAGCGAATAACCTCTTTTGACGCCATGTTAACATTGATTCCGGTGCCGGAAACGGGAAGTGCCGCAACATGTGGGCGTAGTGCCTGGTAGATCTCCTCGGTCATCCCTTCGATCAGCCGTAACTCGGTAACGCTGGCAAACGGCTGGTTTCCGGCCCTGTATGGCGGATCCTTCATCAGGTACTGGCCATCCTCGGCGCCATAGGCCGATATGGGTTCCTCATCCGGATCGACCCAGTCCACAATGGCATCCACGTGGACATCGGTAATACCCAGCACCATCAGCAGGCGCATCAATCGTTCCCGGGTGGTCTGGTCAATGGCGCCGGTGGGGCTCACCAGGTTGTTCAGGTTGATCCGTCCGGACAGGTCGTCGATCTGCACCTCGGCCACACCGCCATCGTCCAGGGGGAGCACGGCTGAGTGTTTCCACCACAGCTCATCGGTACTGTCGACCTGTTCATTGTTCTCACGGTCGGTCTCCAGGTCCTGGAACAGGATCTGTTTGGCGAAGGCCTCGGCCCCCAGGGCCACATTATAGCCCTGACTCTGGGCCAGGAAGTGGCCGGCGCGGAACACTCTCACACTCTGCTGCTGGACCATGCCCGCCGCCATCATGACCACCAGGGCCATGGCCAGCAGAACCATGATCAACGCCATACCCTGCTGCCGCTGACGGATGGAAGGTCGCTGAATAAGGGGAAGCGAGGTCAAGTGCCACCCCCCGTCTGCCCGTTGCCTCCGTTCTCGCTATTCTCGCCGTTTTCGTCGCTATCTTCGTCCCCTTCCCCGTCACCCTGCTGGTTGCCCTGGGTGATGCTGGTCTGGACCTGGGTAACATCAAAATCGGGCATCAGGAACAGTCGTGACAGCTCGCCGAAGCGGTCATGCTCAATGGTTACCTCCACCGCCATGGGCAGGGGGATGATGGGAGCGCCGGGGCCGCTGGGAATGCCCTGGTTGGGCGGCGGCCAGGCATCCTGCCAGTCGCGGTTCTCGTCCATGAAGCGGACGTTGAATGCGGTGACATCGGACAGCAGCAACTGATCCTGGCTTTCCTCTTCCTGGGGCTGGTCCAGCATCACCCAGTAACGGCGGCGAACCTCATCCCCGGTGAACTCCCAGGCGCTGCGCTGAAGTTCGCTGCGTTGCTTGCCCAGGGGGTTACGCCACCCCTGATGCGTCACCCGTAACTCGAACTCCTCCCCCTGGGAGGTGATCGCCGGCTCGTAGTCACCATAGATATTGCGAATCGGACGACTGACCACCTGTCGCAGATCCCTCTCCAGCAGCAGGAACGTCTTCTGGAGGCCTTTGAACTCCTCTGATACCGCGTCCACGCGATCACGGGAAGTGACTACGCTGGACATTACCTGCCACACCCCAAGCCCGATCACGGCGGTAATGGACACGGCAATCAGCACTTCCATCAGCGTGAAGCCGCGCTGTTGGCCCGCGTTCCCGGGCAGGGTTCTGGCTGTCATCGCGAGCCGGGATCGAATCACAATGTCTGCTCCGAATCCCGGATGAACCCGGACAGGCTCTGGATCTGGGCGGGGTCGCCCCGGTCCCGGTAGGCCTCGATATTCACTTCGACCCGACGCATCGTGGGTTCGTCGGTGTCCGACACCACGGTGACCACCCGCCAGCGGCGACCGGCATACTCCACTTCCTCGCTGTTCTCCGACACAGAGGGGAACTCTTCCTGCAGCCGGATCTCATTCATCCGGTTACCGGCCAGCCAGGAAGCCAGGGTCAGGTCCCGTACCCGCTCATAGCTGCCAATATACTGGCTGCCCACCTCCGAGGCGGCCGTTGCTATCAGGCCAAACACCAGCAGTGCCACCAACACTTCAATCAGGGTAAAACCACGTTGTCGCATCAGAAGTCATCCCCGTCGTCGCCTGGGGTTTTCATTTCAATCTCGTTCAGGCCGTCGGATTCCAGACGGTAGATCTGATCCGGTGACATGGTTGCCAGGAACTCCAGTTCGAATGGGGTGGTTTCGCCGCTGGAATAGAAGACAATATCCGGGCGAAGCTGGTTCTCTTCGTCCTCCTCGTCGTCCTCGCCACTGGCCAGGCGGGGAATATCACCCTCGGTGAACAGGGTGACACTCATCCATTCCGGAAACCCCCTGCCCTGGAACAAGCGGGCACTTTCGCTCGCCCATTCCCGCTCCAGCTCGTCAAACACCACGAACCGGTACCCTTCTTCGTCGATGACCAGCCCCAACTCCTCGTTATTGAGAATGGCCTGCTCCGAGGCGGTCTGCATGAGCACGTAGAGTTCACGGATCTTGCTGGTCATCTCCCGCTGTTCCCGGCCACCGCCGAGATTGACAATAGCCAGGGAGGCCAGCAGTCCCACCAATACCAGCACCACCAGGATTTCGATCATGGTGAAGCCGGACTGGCGGGATTCGCGATAGCTCAACAGGCGGCCTTTACGAGTCCAGATCGTGGACACTGATGTCCGCTGCGTCACCATCACCGCCTTCCTGGCCATCGGCTCCATAGGAGTAGAGGTCGTAGGCGCCTTCCGCACCCGGGCTCATGTACTGGTACTGGTTGCCCCAGGGATCTTCCGGAACACTCTTGAGATAGCCGTCCGGGTTCCAGTTACTGGGTTCTGGTGAGCCGCTGGGACGGCTGACCAGCGCCTCGAGCCCCTGCTGGGTGCTCGGGTAATGGCTGTTATCGAGACGGTAGAGATCCAGCGCGTTGGCAATATTGCTCATCTGGGTCTTGGCGATGGTGACCTTCGCCTGGTCACTGCGACCCATGATATTGGGTGCAACCACCGCGACCAGAAGGCCAAGGATGACCATGACCACCATGATCTCGATGAGGGTGAACCCTCGCTGGTTCCGTTGTTTCATCGTCATTGCTCTCTTTCCTGTTTCAGGGTTCGACTTGGCTTGATTGGAATCGATTATTGTTATTCGACCTTAGGCAAACGATCCGGCGGATGGTTCACCCCACAAGGTTACTCATGTTCAGGATTGGTAACATGATGGCCAGCACAATGATGAGTACCACCACGCCCATCACCAGCAGCATGAGTGGCTCGAACAGGCCCACCATGGCCGCGATCTTCGACTGGAGGGTGTTTTCCTGCATCCGCGCGGTACGCTCCAGCATGCTATCCAGCTCGCCACTGGCTTCGCCGCTGGCGATCATGTGCAGCATCATGGGCGGAAAATAGCCGGTCTGTTCCAGCGCCTTGTGGAGGCTGCCCCCTTCAGAGACCTTTTGTGCGGCGTCCCGGAGCTTGGCCCGCAGGTGATCGTTACCCAATACCTCGCCGGCAATGCGCATGGCCTCCACCAGGGGAACGCCGCTGGTGGTCAGGATACTGAGGGTGCTGGCGTAGCGGGCGGTGTTGATGCCCCGAACCATGCCCTTGGCCAGGGGAATTTCCAGCAGCGATTTGTGGAAACGGCGCCGGTTACCTTCCGTGCGCAGGGAAATACTGAACGCCACGCCCCCGATAATCATGGCCAGCAGCAGCCAGATGCCATAGCTGGACAGGAAGTCCGACACATTGAGCATGGCCTGGGTCAATGTTGGCAGGTCCTGCCCCTGCTTGACGAAAACCTCGATGATGTCGGGCACCACGTAGGTCAGCAGGAATACCACGATGGCGATGGCCACCACGGTCAGGATGATCGGATAAATGGCTGCCAGCTGGATCTTCTGGCGAGCCTCCTGTCGGGCCTCGGTGTAATCGGCCAGCCGGTTCAGGACCAGGTCCAGGTGGCCGGCGTGCTCCCCCGCCGCCACGGTGGAGCGATACAGGCGGGGAAAGGCCCGGGGGAACTCGCCCAGACTGTCCGCCAGGGTATAGCCTTCCATGACCTTGGCCCGAATGGCAATCAGCATGCTCTTCATGGCCGGCTTCTCGGACTGCTGTGCCGCCGCCGACAGGGCCTGTTCGATGGGAATGCCGGACTGGATCAGGGTGGACAGCTGCCGAGTCACCAGCGCCAGGTCGGACGCACTGAGGCTGCCCCGGCGGCTGAAGGACGCGCTCTTGCCCTGCTTTTCCGTAGCCTGTTCCACCGCCAGGGGCGCCATGCCCTTTTCCCGCAACTGCTGGCGAACCGCGCGGGCACTGTCCGCCTCGATAACCCCACTGGCCTGCTTGCCGCGCTTGTCCAGCGCCTTGTAATCGTAGGCTGGCATCAGCGGCTCCGGTGGGTTACACGGAGGACTTCTTCCACCGTGGTTATGCCACTGAGGATCTTGTCGACCCCGTCCGCATGGATGCTGGGCCCGGACTCACGGGCCACCTTCTCCAGGTCCAGTTCACCGGCGCGCTTGTGGATCATCGAGCTCATGGCATCGGTGATCTCCACCACCTCATAGATACCGATACGGCCCTTGTAGCCGAGGTTGTTGCAGTGTTCGCAACCCTTTGACTTATAGATGGTGGGCGGATTGGCCGGATCGGCCTGGATGAAATCGCACTGTTCAGCCGAGGGTACGTAGGACTCCTTGCATTCCTGACACAGCACCCGCACCAGCCGCTGGGCCACCAGTCCCACCAGACTGGAGGAGATCAGGAAGGGCTCGATGCCCATGTCCATCATCCGGGTAATGGCACCCACCGCGGTGTTGGTGTGCAGGGTCGACAGTACCAGGTGACCGGTAAGACTGGCCTGGATGGCGATTTCCGCCGTTTCCAGGTCCCGGATCTCACCGATCATCACCACATCCGGGTCCTGACGCAGGATGGCCCGCAGCCCCCGGGCGAAGGTCATGTCCACCTTGGTGTTGACTTGGGTCTGGCCAATGCCCGGCAGGTTGTATTCGATGGGGTCTTCCACCGTCAGGATATTGCGGCTGCGGTCGTTGATCTCCTGCAGGCCGGCGTAGAGCGTGGTGGACTTACCGGAACCGGTGGGACCGGTCACCAGCAGGATGCCGTAGGGTCGCTTGACCATCTTGCGCAGGGATTCCAGGTCGCGGCCCTTCATGCCCAGGGATTCCAGCTTGATGTTGCCGGCGTTCTTGTCCAGCAGACGCAGCACCACCCGCTCGCCACTGGCGGACGGCATGGTGGACACCCGGATATCCACCTCGCGACCGGCCACCCGCAGGGCGATACGGCCGTCCTGGGGAATCCGCTTCTCGGCGATATCCATCTTGGCCATTACCTTGATACGGGACACCAGCAGGGGCGCCAGCGCCCGCTTGGGCTGCACCACTTCCCGCAGCACCCCGTCCACCCGGAACCGGACCACCAGCCGCTTCTCATAGGTTTCAATATGAACATCCGAGGCACCGGACTTTACCGCTTCGGTGAGGATGGCGTTGATCAGGCGGATAATCGGCGCGTCGTCCTCCTGCTCCAGCAGATCCTCCGTCTCCGGTACCGAGTCGGCCAGGGACGCCAGGTCCATGTCGTCGCCAATCCCCTCCACCATCTGCATGGCCTCGGCGGAATCGTTCTGGTAGGCGCTATTGAGGGCCGCATCGAAATGGTCGGGGTCAATGGATTCGAACCGCGCACGCCCTCCACTGATCCGGTTGGCTTCGGCCAGGGCGCTGTGAGGGGCACCGGGGCGCACCAGGATCACCGTATCGCCGGAATCGTTGCGGGTCAGGATTACCCCGTTGCGCTTGGCAAACGTGAAAGGAAGGCGGCCCAGCGGAGCATCCTGCGGCTGGATTTGCGTTTCAGTAGTCAAGATCATCCCCGTGTGTCTGTACGAATGGACGCCTGGGGTCAGCCCCCGGTCAGGTGACAGCCATTCCTATTATTATTCCCTGTAGCTGTGAAGGCTACCACAGGTTTAAGCACCCGCTGAATAACTCAATACACTATAATGACCGCTAACCTGTTACATTGTGATGGGCGTCTTTTTAAGGAAGAACGGCGGCGTTTTTTTGATGGAGGTCACCGGCTTGTGCGGCACTGCCGACCAGCCGAGAAGACTCGTCAGACGCTTCCAGCCAAGCAACGATAAGGATAGACATGTCTGCTTTAACTGCCAGACTGCCCCTGATAACCGCATCGCTGCTCTCCGTGGCCATGGTTGGCACGCTGGGATGGCAGGGATACCGGTTCTGGGCACAGGAACAGACCCAACAGGACCCGTCGACGGCCCAGACCGCCGCTGAGGTGACCCGCCCTGCCCGGCAACAGCCCCAGGTGCAACTCCAGAACGTCGAAATGTTCGGCCAGGCCGCTGCCGAGGGCGCTACGGCCGACCAGGACACCGAAGACCTCCCGGAAACCAACCTTCGCCTGTTCCTGCGGGGCGTGCTTGCCGGTACCGAGGAACAACCCGGTAGTGCGCTGATCGAGGATGACAGAAACCGCACTGAGGTCTATATCATTGGTGATGAACTTCCGGGAAATGCCACGTTGCGCTCGGTTCACGCCAACCGCATCATCATTGAGCGCGGCGGCAAACTGGAAAACCTGTACTTCCCGGAAACGGACGATTCCCGGGGGGTGGAGCTGGCAGCCATCGACAATGGCGTCCAACCGGACCCGGCCCAGGGGAACGGGGCCAGTCCGGCCACCAGCCAGTCCCGGGCACCATCCACACCCGAGGCCACCGACGAGCGACGCAGACAGATACGCCAGCGGCTGGAAGAATTGCGTCAACGGCTCAGGGACCAATAGCAATGAGGTAGCTTCATGGGACAAAAGCGGTCGACGCCCAGACGCAGTTCCCTGCTGCTGGCCGTTGTGTTCTCCGCTTTCGTCACCGCTTTCGAGCTGGGCCCCGAACTGCTCCGGTACATTCAACAGGAATACGGCACGGAAGCCCGTGAAAGGCTGGAGGACTGGGAGCGCCTGCACGACATTGCCGAGTCCGCCCCACCCCGCCGGCAGGTACAACTGGTCAACTCCTTCTTTAACCGTACCCCCTTTGTCAGCGACCTGAAGCACTGGAACCAGGAAGACTACTGGGCGACGCCAGTGGAGTTGCTGGCCACCAACGGCGCCGACTGCGAAGACTTCTCCATCGCCAAATACCTGACCCTGCGGGCCCTGGGGATCCCCGACGAGCAGCTGCGGATCGTCTACGTAAAAGCCCTGGAACTCAACCAGGCCCACATGGTCCTCGCCTGGTACCCCACCCCAGGGGCCGACCCGCTGGTACTGGACAACCTGATCAACCAGATCAGACCCGCCTCCCGGCGCGACGACCTGGAACCCGTCTACAGCTTCAACGGCGAAGGCCTGTGGCGCATCAGCGGCAGCCGCACCAAACGCTCCGGCACCGCCGAACAGCTCAGCCACTGGCGCTCACTACAGGACAGACTGACCGACGTCATGAAGTAACCCGATTCCCCTTTCGGTGCTTGCAGATGAGCCACTTCTGCTTTACGTTAACGTAAACGTCTACAAGAAACGAAACCATGGCCTCAAGATCCCAGTACACCATCAGCGACCTGGCCCGGGAATTCGACGTCACCACCCGCACCATTCGCTACTATGAAGAATCCGGCATGCTCGCGCCGCTACGGGACGGACAGACCCGCCTCTACAACGACGCCGACCGGGTCAAACTCAAACTGATCCTCCGGGGCAAGCGTCTGGGCTTCAGCCTGTCCGAATCCCGGGAGCTCATTGAAATGTATGACCCGGACTCCGACAACCGACATCAGATCAATGCATTACTCGATAAAATTCAGAAACGACGTGAACAGCTTGAAGCCCAGTTGCACGATATCCGGTTAATGCAGGATGAGCTGAATGAGGCGGAGGCTAAGTGTCTGGAGGCCCTCGGTACCGATAAAGCGTCCGTTATCGGCAAATAAAAAAGCGATCATTTAACGAGGCATCTTGAATGCAGGCTAACTCAAGGGTCGGAAGCGAACGGGTGGGGATTCTTTTTCCGGACCGTCGAGCGCCATGGACGGCGCTCGTCGAGCCCTACATGGACGTACTTGC
>NZ_JAVVLT010000007.1:0-20849 GCF_036224885.1 Marinobacter sp. OP 3.4 | reverse complement strand
TTTCTGCAGGGAAACGTTGTCTGAGCGAAGCGAGTTTGACGTTTTCCGGAAGAAAAGCACCCCCACTCCTCGGCCTTTCCCAAAACCTCAGGCTCCAGGCCCTATCTGCCCAGGATCACCAGGCACGGGACAGGCCGTACACCCACATGCCCACGCCCACCATCGCCAGGGAACCCAGCACATGGACCAGTACACTGACCAGGGCCATCAGCCATTTGTCGGCCTCGATGGCGCCCATCAGTTCCAGTGAGAAGGTGGAGAAGGTGGTCAGCGCGCCGCACAGCCCGGTGATCGCCAGCAATCGCCACTCCGGCGACAGGGAACTGTGGCTGAACCAGCTGATGAAGAAGCCGGCCAGCCCCGCCCCGATCAGGTTTGCCACCAGGGTGCCAGGCTGCAGGGTATGCCCCGGTCCGTTGAACCAGAGGCTCAGCGCCCAGCGCAGGTTGGCGCCGATCACGGCGCCAACACTGACCGCCAGGAACGCCCAGCCGCTCATGCCGGGTTATGGTCAATCAGGGTGGACTTGTCCATGGCCAGGGCATCGAAGGCAAAGTCATCCACCGTCAGCATCTCGAGGACGTTCTTCTCGTACTCACGCATGAAGGTGATTTCCTCCTCGCTGAGGATGTCTGCCTTGCGGGCCGCCTCGAACTGTTCCTCCGGATGCAGCGCGTCCATGGGCAGTTCTCCCTTGGCCGCCGCCTTGCCCACCTTGCGGTAGATACCCTCGGCCCGTTCGTACTCCTTCAGCAGGGCGTTGTACTGGGCCACCGGGTTGGGTCTGTCATCGCCCGCTTCCTGGGAGATGGGCGTCAGCAGCTTGGTCCGTACCGGGGTATCGGTGGAGATGGCCCGGGCCACACGGCGGGTCAGGTCGTCGTGGGGCTTGTCCCAGCGACGCCCCAGGGGCATGGTGATGGCCCGCAGGGCCAGGGCCACCGGCCGGTTCGGCAGGTTCTGCAGCAGTTCGTCGAGGGCATTCTCGGTGCGATACAGCAGCAGGCCCATGCTGTACTCCAGCAGGTCGGCCTCCCCTTCCACCGGCTGGGTCTCATGCCAGTGCTTGAGCACCATGGACGCCATGTACAGGTTCGCCAGCATGTCCCCCAGCCGAGCGGAAATCAGTTCCCGCATCTTGAGCTGTGAGCCCAGGGTGGTCATGGCGGCATCGGAACACAGGCCAAAGGCGGCGCTGAACCGGGCCACGCCCTGGGCATAGCGCCGGGCGGTACTGTCGAACGGTACCTCGGCCCTGCCGAATCCCAGCGCCTGGGTAAAAGCCCGGGCGGCGTTACCGAAGATCAGTCCGGCGTGGCTGAAGAAGGCTTCATCGAACGCCTTCTCGTCGTCGTTGTCCTTGGCCGCCAGTTCCTTCAGCACGTAGGGATGGCAACGGATGGCGCCCTGGCCGAAGATCATCAGGCTGCGAGTCATGATGTTGGCGCCTTCCACGGTGATGGACACCGGCGCGGCGGAGAACCCGATCCCCAGGTAGTTGCGAGGCCCCAGGGTCACCGTCTTGCCGCCATGCACGTCCATGGCATCGGTGAGCGTGGCCCGCTGCATTTCCGTCAACTGGTACTTGAGGATGGCGGACGGCACTGCCGGCTTCTCGCCGTTGTCCACCATGTTGGCGGTCTGCAGCACCGCCGACTGGGCGATGTAGCAGTAGCCCCCGATACGACCCAGGGCTTCCTGCACACCTTCCATTTCCGCCACCGGGGTATTGAACTGGCGACGCACCCGGGTGAAGCCCCCGGCCACGCCCACCGAAGTGGCAGCGGAACCCGCGGCTCCGGACGGCAGGGTGATGCAGCGGCCCACGGACAGGCACTCCACCAGCATGCGCCAGCCTTCACCGGCCATCTCCGGCCCACCGATAATGAAGTCCAGCGGGATGAAGACATCCTTACCAACGATGGGGCCGTTCATGAACGGGCTGCCGATGGGCCAGTGGCGACGGCCAATCTCCATGCCATCGGTATCCCGGGGAATCAGGGCGCAGGTGATGCCCAGGTCCTTGTCTTCCCCCAGCAGGCCATCCGGGTCGAACATGCGGAATGCCAGACCCACCACGGTGGCAATGGGCGCCAGGGTGATCCAGCGTTTTTCGAAGTTGAGCTTCAGGCCCAGCACTTCCTTGCCGTCGTAGGTGCCCTTGCACACGATACCGGTATCCGGCAGCGAGGTGGCATCGGAGCCCGCCCGGGGACCGGTCAGGCCGAAACAGGGAATCTCACGGCCATCCGCCAGCCGTGGCAGGTAATGGTCCTTCTGCTCGTCGGTCCCATACTTGAGCAGCAGCTCGCCGGGACCGAGGGAGTTGGGCACACCCACCGAGGTCATCAGCACCTCGTTGGCCGCCAGCCGTTGCAGTACGGCGGACTGGGCCTTGGCGGAGAAACCCAGACCTCCGTACTCCTTGGGAATGATCATGCCGAGGAATTTTTCCTTCTTGATGAACTCCCAAAGCTCGGGGGGCAAATCCGCCCGCTCGACGGCAATGTCCCAGGCGTTGCACATGGACACCGCTTTCACACACTGGTTGTCCAGGAACGCCTGTTCCTCCTCGGTCAGCCCGGTGTTGCGGTTGATCAGCAGGTTGTGCCAGTCCGGCCGACCGGTGAAGAGTTCCCCGTCCCAGCCCACGGTGCCGGCGTCCAGCGCCACCTGCTCGGTGGCGGACACCTTGGGGGCCACCTTCTTGAACATGGCAAAGGCCCGCGGGGTCAGCCAGCTCCGACGAAACCGGGGCAGGCCGGCGGCTGCGGTCACCACGGCGCCGGCGAACAGCAGCAGGGTCAGCCAGCCGGACGCGAAGATCCATGACAGCAGGCCGAATACCACCATGACGGCGATGGCGGGTGTGGCACCGGCTTCACGCCGCATCACGGCCAGCAGGGCGGCGGCCGCCAGGATAAACAGTATCAGGGTCATCATAGGCGCTCTCTTGTCCTCCGGACAGTGGTCCAAAAATGGATCAGGCCTCGCAGGCCATCCTTGTAAATATCAGCCTTATGTACGCCAAAATTACCGGAACGGATGGGAACTGGCCAGCGCTCCGGCCTAACAATTCATTGATTTGCCGAGTCCTGATGGCACCGTAACAGACAGACCATCCTTTTTACGCGGTAATCACCACCCGAATGGCCTCCATGGCCAGTTCCGTCCGTCCGATGGCATCCTCGGCGGCGGTGAGCTGCTCACGGAAGTAACGGATCTCCTCATCCCGCACGGCGGGGTTATGGCGCTTCAGCGCCTCCAGCCGACGGACCTCGGGCTCCAGCATCTGGCGGACGCTGACCAGGGCCTCATCCCGCGCCGGCTCAAAGCGTGGCTCCGCCAGCACCCGGGCGTGGTCCACCAGGGTCTCGACTTCGGCACGCACCCTCGGCACCACGGACTGGGCGGTGCGGCGGGGGATATTGGAACACATGCCGTTGAGGCGGTCGTGGGGCAACACCTCCGACAGATCCCGACCGTTGACGTCCACCAGCACCCGGATGGGTGACAGCGGAAGGTATCGGGACAGTTGCAGGTTGTCCGGAGCAGGACAGTGCACCACGAACACCGCCTCCATCATCACGGTGCCCGGCTGCAACCCCTTGACCGAGATGGTGGACAGGGCCGCCTTGCCCAGGCCGGACCCGAGCACCGAGTCCATCACCCCGGTCATCACCGGATGCTCCCAGCTCATGAAGGCGATGTCCTCGCGCTGGAGGGCCTTTTCCCGGCTGAAGGTGGCCGTCATGCCCTCGTCCGGCACCAGTTCCAGTTGCCCGGAATGCCGTTGCTCGCTGGGGCGCAGGATATCGGTGTCGGTGGAGTGCTCCTCCACATCCACCCCGAAGATATCGCAGGCGGTGTGCAGGTAGTCCCGCAGGCGGCTGTCATCCTCCTCCTGTTCAATATCCCGGATCAGGTCAGCCGCCTCCTGCGGTCGGCAGGAATTGAGTTCGATCAGGGCGTCCCGGCCCGCCTCCAGTTTGGCCCGCAGGTCGCCGGCCAGGGTGGCGGTGCGGGCCACCAGTTCATCGATGCCGCTGGCGTCACCGTCCATCACCGCCTGCCACTGGTCCCGGACCTGGTCGAGGACCGGCATGCCAATGGCGCAGCTCTGCTCGAACGCATCCAGCCCGTCCCGGAACCACTGCATCTGCAATTCCGCCGTGGTGCCTTCCAGGTAGGGCACGTGGATATCGATGACATCACCCTGACCGATCCGGTCCAGGCGGCCAATGCGCTGTTCCAGCAGGTCCGGGTTGGCGGGCAGGTCAAACAGCACCAGGTGCCGGGCAAACTGGAAGTTGCGGCCCTCGCTGCCGATTTCGGAACAGATCAGTGCCTGGGCGCCCTGCTCCTCCTCGGCGAAATAGGCCGCCGCCCGGTCCCGCTCGATCAGGCTCAGGTGCTCATGGAAGGCGGCACTGCGGATGCCGGCCCGCAGTTGCAGGTGCACTTCAAGCGTCATGGCGGTTTCGGCATGGGCACAGATGACCACCACTTTCTCCCGCTTGAGGGACTTGAGGGTCTGCTCCAGCCACTGCACCCGGGGGTCCTCGGCAAGCCAGGTCTCGTCCGTCAGGCGCTGTTCGGGGGTCAGGCCGGCAATGCCCCAGAGATCGCCCTCCTGCCGGTACCGTTCCGGGCACGGCAGGGGCACTGTCTGCAGCCGTCGTTCGGGGAAGCCCCGGACCGAGGAGCGGGTATTGCGGAACAGCACGCGACCGGTGCCATGGCGGTCCAGCAGGGCATCGACGATGGCGTTCACCGGATCGTCCGCCTGCATCAGGCCCTCAAGGTCATCGCCCAGCCACTGGGCCAGCGTTGCCTGACGTTCGGGGGACGGGGGCTTGCCGGACGCCAGCAGCTCCCGGACGACGTCGTTGATGGCCTGGTAATCCCGCTCCTGCCGGCGGAAGCTTTCCAGGTCGTGAAAGCGGGCCGGGTCCAGCAGGCGCAGGCGGGCGAAATGGCTTTCCTCCCCGGCCTGCTCCGGCGTCGCCGTCAGCAACAGCAGGCCCCGGGTTTCTTCCGCCAGGCTTTCCACCGTCGCATACTCGGGACTGGCCTGCTCCGGGCTCCAGCCCAGGTGGTGGGCCTCGTCCACCACCATCAGGTCCCAGCCCGCTGCCACCGCATCCCGCTGGGCCAGGGTATGGCCGGTGATAAAGTCCAGGGAACACAGCACCAGTTGGCTCTGTTCGAAGGGGTTGGGCTGTTCCTGTTCCTCTTCCTCCGGGTCCGACTCGGTGAGGGCTTCATAACTCGAGTGGTCCACGATGGAGAAGCGCAGGTTGAATCGCCGCAACATTTCCACCAGCCACTGGTGGATGAGGGAGTCGGGCACCACCAGCAGTGCCCGACGGGCCAGACCCGTGTGCAGCTGGTAGTGGAGGATCAGGCCGGCCTCGATGGTCTTGCCCAGACCCACTTCATCCGCCAGCAGCACCCGGGGGGCATAGCGGCTGGCCACCTCGTGGGCGATGTAGAGCTGGTGGGGCAGGTGCTGGGTGCGGGCCCCCAGCAGCCCCTGTACCGGTGACCGGGACAGGCGATCCTGATGCTCCAGGGTAGCCAGTCGCAGGCGGAAGGCGCCATTACGGTCGAACTGGCCGGCAAACAGCCGCTGATGCGGAGCCGAGAAGTTCACCTGGCTGGCCAGGCGGACTTCCGAGACTTCCTGAAGGTTACCGGTGTCGTCGGCGGCGTGATAGATCAGCACGCCCCCCCGGTCTTCCACCGCCTGCACCGTGAGCACCTGGCCGTCAAAGATTTCAATGGCCTCGCCCATCTGGAAGACGATACGGGACAGGGGCGCACTGTCGATGGCGTAGGTCCGTTCCTCATCCGACGCCGGAAAGCCGAGGGTAACGGTCCGACCGGCGACATCCGTGACAATCCCCAGGCCCAGGGACGCATCCGAATGACTGACCCAGCGCTGGCCAATGGCAAAAGCAGGTGCTTCCAAGAATCCTCCCAATCAGTTCAATGGCAATCATGGTGGGGCACTGTCGTCCCCCAGTAAGGTTAACGGCGGGCAATGGCCGTCGGATCAGGCTCCCTGATCCAGAATGCGGTGGCCCCGCAGACCGCCGCCGGCACCACGAACAGGTTCACCACCGGCACCATCGCCAGCAGCGCCACCGGTATGCCAAAGCCCATGGCGCTGAGGCGCCGGGCCGCCAGGCGCCTTCGCAGCGCCCCGAAACTGACACGGTGGTTGTCCGCAGGGTAGTCCACGTACTGCAGTGACATCATCCAGCTGTTAAAGGCGAACCAGAGCACCGCCGCCACCAGGTTCACCACCGGAATCAGGCCGATAATAAACAGTAGCAGGGCCCGGGGCAGGTAATAGAGAATCTTCTGGACTTCCCGGCCCAGGGCCCGGGGAATATCCTTGAGTATCTGCATCCAGCCCCCCTCGTCACTGACCTCCTGGCCGGTGAGGTACTTCTCCGTCTGCTCCGACAGGAAGCCATAGAACGGGGAACCGATCAGGTTCGCCAGGATGACGAAACCGTAAGCGAAAACCAGCAGTATCACCACGGCGTATAACAGCCAGAACAGCCAGTCCAGGGCCTGGAGCCACTGCCAGTCAGGCAGCCAGCCCATGACGATGCCGATAAGCATGGCGAAGCCCTCGGCCATGGCCCAGAACAGGACAACAAACAGCAGGAGGTTGAGGATCAGGGGAATAATGACAAACAGCCGCAACCCCGGCTGCCGGATCAACCCAAACCCCTCGCCGAGGTAGCCCAGGCCCTGGAAAAAGTTACCTTGCAACATGCTCGCAGCCTCATGACGCGTGGCGATGACGGGGCGCAAAGCATATCATGAAGCCACGGAGGCCCAGAACAGGCTCAATGTCCCCTGATAAAAACAGGCTTCCAGGTAACACCCACAGCCGGACAGGTTATGCGACTTCCAGAACTCCTCCACAAACTGATCATGCTTCAACCACTCTGGCGAACACTGTTCTGCATCTCCATCGCATCCATTACCTGGCTGGGATTCACCAGCGAGCCCTACCCGATACCCTCCGCCACCAGTGACAAGATCAACCACATGATGGCATTCATGGAGCTGGCCATCCTGACACGGCTCGGCTGGCCACTGCTCGGGCTGCCGGCTCCGCTGCTGGTGCTCACCGGTTTCGGCCTGGCGCTGGAACTGGGGCAGTCGATTACCCCGTGGCGGGATTTTGCCGTCACCGACCTGCTTGCCGATGTGGCTGGAATCCTGTTGGGATACGGTTTGATGACGGTGGTTTTCCGGCTGTGGAACAGACGCCCGCAAGGCTGACGATCCGGTTTTGCTACTTTGGCCATTCCTCGTGTGAGATATTTCCTACATTGATGTGAGAATCCGTCGCGACATCGCGTGGGTGATACCAACCCGACGGATCAGAAAATATCTACCAAGCTGTTTTTAAAGGAATTAATATTCCATGCATTCACCTGTGACAGAATCATCATGGTTTTGTCATGCGCTTAGAATTTTCAGCTTGGTATAGTGGGAACCGTCAGGGATGACAAGGAAGAGGAAGACGCATCGGATGCTCCTCACAGGAAGATGGGGGGAAGCAGGGACCTTACGGATAAAAGGCTTAAGGGAAAACCTATTACGGACCGCTGGCTAGGACGCCGGCGCCAGGGACCTGGCCAGGACAATACCGCAGCGGGATGGCTGCACCAGAGCATGGACGCTACGACCTGTTCCGACGAGGGCAATCCGCAAGGGTTGCCCTCTTCTTTTTGTGTCTTCGAATTACCCTCCGGCCCGGTACAGCCTTACCTGGTTGAACTCCTCGAACTCATTCAGGTCCGGCCAGGTTGTGGCGGAAACGGTTCCCGTCACACGATACCCCGGCTCCTCCAGATCCCGGACCCGGGAGTCCGCCAGCAGGACATTCCCCGCCGCCGCTCGGAAGGCCTGCAGGAATGGCCGGTTGTCCTTGTCATAGAGCACATCCGCCGCGGTAATCAGGTCCAGCGACGCGGGGCGCCGATGCCAGTCGCTACAGGGCGTGATACGCACCCCATTCAGGGCGGCATTGGCCTGGGCGGCCGCCAGGGCGTCCTCATCCATATCACAGGCAATGACTTCAGCGGCACCGGCCCGGGCAGCGGCGACCGCCACGATGCCGGACCCGGAACCGAAGTCCAGCACCCGCCGCCCTGCCACCACCTGCGGATGGTCCAGAATCCACTGGGCCAGAACCTGGCCGCTGGCCCAGCAGAACGACCAGTAGGCGGGCTCGGCCACCACCGCCTGGGCCTCATCATGGCTCAGCGGTCCTTCGAGTATCCGGGGGTCGAACAGGTACAGCGGCAGTGACGGGCACCCTGCCGGCCTCGACACGGCCAGGCGGCCCCGGGGAAGGGTACGGCGGATGGCATCGGCCAGTCCGGCGGGAACGGGTGGTAGTGTGGTCATGGCTGGCCTCCGGAATCAGAACGGGCGCATTCTACACCGCTGCCGGAGGAATGTGGTCACCCGTACCCATCCAGGCAGGCTCACGACAGGCCTGCGGATCATCCGTTATACTGGCCGTCCCCTTATTCTTCACTGGATGACGACGATCCGCTGGCATGACTACCCGACCCGACACCGATCAGTACCGTCAGCTCTTCCTGAGCGACACCCCTTTAATGGATGTGAGAGCCCCCGTCGAGTACGCTCGGGGCAGCTTCCCGAATACGGCCAACGCGCCCCTGATGAACGACGATGAGCGCCACCGGGTTGGCATCTGCTACAAGGAGAAGGGCCAGGAGGAAGCCATCCGCCTGGGCCACCAACTGGTCTCCGGCGACATCAAGGCCGAGCGGATCGAGGCCTGGAAGCGGTTCGCCATCCAGCACCCGGATGGCTACCTGTTCTGCTTCCGGGGCGGATTACGGTCACGGCTGACCCAGCAGTGGCTGAAGGAAGCCGGCATTGACTACCCCCTGGTCAAGGGGGGGTACAAGGCCCTGCGCCGTTTCCTGATCGATTCCCTGGACGATGTCATCCAGCAGGGCACCTTCCACGTAATCAGCGGACGTACCGGCACCGGCAAGACCCGGGTACTGCATGACATGCCCAACCCGGTGGACCTGGAGGGTCTGGCCAACCACCGGGGTTCCAGCTTTGGCCGGCAGGTGACGCCGCAACCGTCCCAGATCGACTTCGAGAATGCCCTCGCCGTGGCCATGCTCAAGGCACAGGACCGGGGCGGCCCCATCTACCTGGAGGATGAAGGCCGGCTGGTGGGCCGCTGCAGCCTGCCACTGGACCTGCGGGAACGGATGGCCTCGGCGCCGCTGCTGATCCTGGAGCGGCCGCTGTCAGAACGTATCGCCATTATCCGCGAGGACTATGTGGAGGACATGCTCCACAATTACCGGCAGCGGGATGGCGAGGCCGCCGGCTGGGAGAACTTCTGCGACTACCTGCTCAGCGCCCTGGACCGGGTCCGCAAACGCCTGGGCGGCGAACGCCACCAACGCCTACGGCGAACCATGGAGGACGCCCTGGCCCTACAGGGGGAATCCGGCGACCTGTCGGGCCATGAAATATGGATAAAATCATTACTGACCGACTATTATGATCCAATGTATGACTACCAGCTCAGCCAGAAGTCCGGCCGGATTGCCATGGCAGGAGGGCCCCAGGCTCTGGTGGACTGGGCGACACGGCAGTAACCCCGGGGCCGCACCGCAAACCGGATGCCATGCTGCGTCCGGCTCCTGGTGACCGCCACCTCAGGAATCACCATTCATTCGAAAGCGTCAGGAGACAGTATGGAAGACCTGTTTGGAGCAAACGGCAAAGCCAGTGAATGGCTGGACATGGCTGTGCAGATGATCATGCAGTACGCCCCCAAGGTGGTGCTGGCCATCGTCACCCTGATCATCGGCCTGTGGCTGATCAACCGCGTGGTGAGGTTGCTCGACGCCAGGCTGATGGCCAAGGACCCGACCCTGGCCAAGTTCCTGGGCGGCCTGATCGGCATGCTGCTGAAGATCATGCTGCTGATTTCCGTGGCCTCCATGGTGGGCATCGCCACCACCTCCTTCATCGCGGTTATCGGTGCCGCCGGCCTGGCGGTGGGTCTGGCCCTGCAGGGCAGCCTGGCCAACTTTGCCGGCGGCGTCCTGATCCTGATCTTCAAGCCGTTCAAGGTGGGTGACACCCTGGAGGCCCAGGGTTTTCTGGGGGCAGTGGCGGAAATCAACATTCTCTACACCATTATCAACACCTTTGATAACCGCCGTATCGTCATTCCCAACGGCTCCCTGTCCAACGCCTCGCTGGTGAATGTGAGCTACTACGACACCCGGCGCTGCGACCTGATGTTCGGCATCGGCTACGGCGATGACATCGACAAGGCCAAGGCCATCATCAAGCGCTGCATCGAGGAGAATGACAAGGTGCTGGCCGAGCCGGCCCCGAACATTGCCGTCGCGGGACTGGGCGACAACTCGGTCAACATCATGGCCCGCCCCTGGGTGAAGACCGACGACCTGTGGCCCACCTACTGGGAACTGACGGAAAAGGTCAAGAAGGCCTTCGACCAGGAAGGTATCTCCATCCCGTTCCCACAGCGGGACGTGCATGTATACCAGCATGCCATCTCCGGCCAGGACAAGGCCGAGTAATGGGTTACCGGGTCGCCCCGGCGGGCGGCCCGGCATTCCCCTTCCGTTGATCCATCGTCCACGACGTCCCATTCATGGGATTCGGGTGGTCTGGATCACAGTCTTTTATGTCATCCCCTCGCAATCCCCTCCCAGTTGGCTAAGCTAGGCAATAACGAACCTGGCTGCGCGCGCCCTGGCGTAGCCACATACGTCGCACTGGCAGGAGGTAGCACTATGCCGGGAAAACAACTCAAAGCCTTCCTTGAAAAATCCGGGGCCGATTTCATCGCCCTGACCCATCCCCCCGCCTACACTGCCCAGCAACTCGCCCACCATGGCCGGATCCCCGGAGACCGGGTGGCCAAGACCGTGATCATCGAACTGGACGGCAAGATGGCCATGCTGGTCATGCCCTCCACCTGGCGTATCCACTGGGACCGGCTCAGCGATGTCCTGGAAACCGACTTCCTGGAACTGGCGGACGAGATGGAATTCAAGGATCGCTTCCCGGACTGTGAGGTGGGCGCCATGCCCCCCTTCGGCAACCTGTTCGGCATGGTGGTCTACTGCAGCGAAGCCCTGACCCGACAACCCGACATCGCCTTCGCCGCCGGCTCCCACGAGTCCTCCATCCATATGAAGACGGAAGATTTCCTGGCCCTGGTGGATCCGGTGGTCATCGAGAAGGGCTTCATCCGTCCCGGAGCCCGCAAACCGGCGTGGATGCACAAGCGCCAGAAGACCACTGCCCCGTCGGAAGAGCAGATCGAGCGCTGGGAACTGGCGGGTTATTGAGCCCCGGCAGGGATAGCCGCTTGCCTGCACCGGCAAGGTCCGTAAACTGGGGGTCTGACCAGGAACGTTCTTATGACTCAGACCTTCGACTTTATCGTGGTGGGTGCCGGCATGGTCGGCGCCGCCATTGCCAATGGGCTGGCGGACCAGGGCCACAACATCGCCCTGATCGACCAGGGCCGGCCCCCGGAATTCGACGACCAGGGTGACCCCGACATCCGGGTATCCGCACTGAGTGTGGGCAGTGAACACTACCTGCGCGACCTCGGCGTCTGGCACCAGATGCTGGCCATGAGGGCCACCCCCTACCGACGCCTGTCGGTCTGGGAAGCCCGGGACCATCCGGTCAGTCAGTGGCTACCCGGCCAGCCTCCCAGGACCACCTTTTCCGCCGCCGACCTGAAAACGGACCATTTGGGCCACATCGTCGAGAACCAGGTCACCCAGGGGGCCCTGTGGCAACGGGCCGAACAGCAGGACACCATCACCCTGTTTGCGGGCTCCGGTGTGGAAGGGCTGACGGAACAGGACGACACAGCCTGGGTGACGTTGCAGGACGGCCGCGTGATCAGCGGGCGCCTGGTGATCGGCGCCGATGGGGCCGGATCACGGGTGCGCCAGCTGGCCGGCATCGGCGTCACCCGGGATCAGTACGGGCAACAGGCCATGGTGGCCAGTGTCCGCTACCGGGGCGCGCCCCGGGATATCACCTGGCAGGCCTTCCACAGCTCTGGCCCTCGGGCCTTCCTGCCGCTCCATGACGCCGGCCCGGGCCACGCCGGGGAAAGCTGGGCATCGCTGGTGTGGTACGACGACCCGGCTACCCATGCCGAACTCAAGGCCTTGCCGGACGCCGACTTCCTGGCACGGGTGCAGACCGCCTTCCCGGACGACCTGCCGCCCCTGACGGCGGTGGCCGCCCGGGCCAGTTTCCCCATTGCCCGTCAGCATGCCCACTGCTATTACCAGGGCCGGACGGTGCTGGTGGGGGATGCCGCCCACACCATCAACCCCCTGGCCGGCCAGGGGGTAAACCTGGGCTTCCAGGACGCCCGCTGCCTGCAGACCCTGCTGGACGAGGCCCGGCGCAACGGCCAGGACCCGGCATCACCGTCGTTGCTGGCCCGGTACGAGGAGCAGCGCCGCCCCGCAAACCGTCGTATGATGCTGGCGATGGATGTGTTCTACCATCTGTTCAGCAACCAGCTGACGCCGCTGTGGGCCGCCCGCAACCTGGGCCTGGGGCTTGCCCAGACCCTGCCGTTTGGCCGTAACCGGGTGGCACGCTACGCCATGGGCCTGGACGATCATCTGCCCGCTCCCGTGGAAGCGCTGCTTCGCCGTGCTCCGGCATTGGGGCGATTGACGGGGTTATGACCCAAAGCTTGCAGATGGCATCATGACCGTTCACCAGAGAACCACCAACAAGGACCCAGAGATGGCCGAAACGATTTTCACCAAGATCATCAACCGCGAGATTCCCGCCGATATCGTCTACGAGGACGATGTCAGCCTGGCGTTCCGGGACATCAACCCGCAGGCACCGGTGCACCTGCTGATCATCCCCAGGAAGGAGATCGCCACCATCAATGACATGCAGGAAGACGACCGGGAGCTGATTGGTCACCTCTACTGGGTGGCGGCCAAACTGGCGAAGGACATGGGCTTTGCCGATGACGGCTACCGGACGGTCATGAACTGTGGTGAGAATTCCGGGCAGACGGTGTTCCACATCCACCTGCACCTGCTGGCGGGCAAGCCCCTGGGCTGGCCGCCCTATACCGACCGCATGAAGAAAGGCTGACGCCTGGACGGGGCCGGATAATCACCCGGCCCCGTGTCACCCTCAGTTTTCAATCAGCCTCGCCTGCTCGACCCGTGCCAGGGGGATCGGCACCATCATGGTGCCGCCATGGAGTCGCCGGTTGAACTGTAGCCGGCCATTCTCGATGCCCCTGATCCGACCGTCCACACGACGGCCATCGGTCAGCGTCAGGCGGACATCCTGGTTAAGGTGCTGGTGCAGGCTGCCGGTAATATCCAGGGGATCAGCCGCCGGTTCTTCCCGATCCTGCCCGGACTCTTCCGCTGCGGCGGTGTCCACCGGTTCCACACTGGCCACGCTGAACGATTCCGGCGCCTCCCCCGCCACGGCAACGGACGGACTCAGTCGACCGGACAGATAGGTGGGGTCCATGCTCATGGACTGGTCGTTGGCGTCCAGGCTCGGGTAGGGCTCGATGGCCAGGATCAGGGCGTCGCTCTGTCCGGAGGTGAAACGTCGGTAGGCGTCCACCAGGGTATCGCTGGGCTTGAGCCCTTCCCGGTTCCAGACCTGCATCCAGGCCTGTTGGTGATGATCCGGATAGTCGGCGCGGGCCACATCGGCTTCCCCGGCGCAGAAGTCATTGCGGCGCTCGTTGAGGCCGGTATCGGTGATAGCGACCTTGACCTTGCTGACCTTGGCGTCACTGGCGGTATTGAGGTTGAGGGCCGCCGTGGGGTTGAGGTCCACCGCCATATCGGTCACCAGGCGGACCATGCCACGGGATACCACATCAAAATCCAGGTTCATGCGGGTGCCGGAATGGCTCATGCGGTAGCCGATGTTCATGTCCGCCACCCAGACGCCGTAGCCCATGTCCATGTAGTCGTCGATACCAAAGTAGCTGCGATCACCACAACCCGCCGTCATCAGCCTGGACACCAGGGTACTGGGGCCCGCCTGGGCTTCCATATTGCGGAACAGGGAGGAATCCAGGTCCACCTCGAAGCCATTGACCTTGATGTGCATTTCTTCGGGAATCTCGCGCTGGTCCAACTGGAAGGCAATGCGATAGAGCTCGAACAGGTGGGCGGTTTCAAACCGGACTTCCTCCACCCGGTACTCCTCCGGGGTACCGTGGGGCGTAAAGCTCAGGTCGGTGATGCTGAGTGCACCCATCGGCGACACGGAAACATTGTCCCAATCGAACTGGCCGAACAGGGACAACTGCCTCTTCGAGACTTCCAGCCCCTCCTCGACCTCACTGGTAATTCGGTAATTGGCATAGAACACACCGGCAACGGCGGCCACCAACAACACCAGCAATACGCGCTTCATAGTCACATCCCTTTTGTATGGTTCGCCTTCCGACCCTGCGGGCGCTCCGTTGGCCGGCAATTCATTAACGAATATACATAATTAACCCCACTCCCGGTAAGTGCCGTTTTGTCAATCTGTGTAATGTGTGCAACTTCCAACAGACCGGTTGAAACCTGGGATATCATGCCCCGGCGAGCGGGTTTTCATGGGGGCCGGATGGCCGCAGGCGGCCCGATCTGCAATCATGTGGGCAAGGGAGCCCTTGAATAGCGTCTTGCCTGCTCAGGCTCCCAAGAGCTGTAAGGAACCACACCGTGAAGAACGACTGCCATTACCACCCCGGCGAGCCCGCCAAGTGGCACTGTGGAGAGTGCCTGATCCACTACTGCTCCGGCTGCATGCCGGACGCCGATCCGCGCCGGCAGACCGGGCTCTGTCCCCATTGCGGACGGAACATGCGCTACCTGGGCGCCGCGACGGAAGTGGAGCCCTTCTGGCAGCGGCTGTCGGCGTTCTTCCGCTACCCTTTCTATTCCGATCCGCTGCTGGTGGTGATCATCTGTACCGTGGTGCCACTGTTCCTCAGCCCGGGCCTGGTGGGCTGGATCATTTACATGGTGCTGCTACTGATACTGATCAAATACTGCTATACCGTGATCCGGCACACCGCCAACGGCCACATGAAACCGCCCCCGGTGGCCGAGGCCTGGTCCGGGGATGGCTTTGCACTGGGCCTGCAAAGCTTTGTGGTGGTCGTCGTCATGATTGCCGCCGTCACCTCCGCCTTTGCCCTGCTGGGGCCGCTGCCCGGCCTTGTGGTAATGGGCCTGGCCTACCTGGCGGCGCCCGCCTGCATCATGATCCTGGCCATGGAAGACTCCATCTTCCCGGCCCTGAACCCACTGAATATCACCGCGCTGATCTCATCGATTGGCTGGCCGTACTTTGTGTTCTACGGCTTCCTGGTGCTGATGTCCCTTGCCTCCGCCGCCGCGCAGGAAATGGCCTTTGTGCACTTCCACCCGGTGGTTGCCTATCCTCTCGGCGGTTTCCTGAGCAGTGCATTCATGGTGATCGTCTTTCACATGCTCGGCTACCTGCTGTTCCAGTATCAGGAGGAACTGGGCTTCGCCAGCGATTTCCAGGAAGAGGACGCGCCGGCGGACCCGAACCGGGACCGGTCCCGCCGGGTGGATGCGGACATCGACATGAATCTCAAGGAAGGCAACTACAACCGGGTGGCGGGAATACTGGAGGAAGCCCTGAAGCGGGACCCGGCCAACCCCAACCGGCTCAATCAACTCTACCAGCTCACCCTGGCCCGCCATGACCTGGATGCCCTGCACCGCCACCACGCCAAGCTGCTGCGCTGGATGGTAGCCCATCGCAAACACCGGGACCTGAAAACCCTGCTCACCCTGCTGCGTGAAAAGTACCCGCAGTTCCAGCCCCAGGAGCCGGAACTGGTGGTGGCCTGCGCCGACCTGCTGTTCCTCCAGCACGAACCCAAACCGGCCCTGCAACTGCTGAAGGATTTCCACAAACGCTTCCCGGACAGCGACCAGATTGCCCCCGCCTACATCCTGGTGGCGCGGATCCTGGCCAACGGTTTCGAGCAATGGGACAAGGCCGCCAACTTCCTGAAGTTCGCCGCCAGGAGCACCAGCGACCCGGAGACAAAGGATGCCATCACCGCCTACCTGGCCCAGGCCGAAAAGCGGGAGCCACTGAAAGGCCCGAAGGCAACCTTCGCCCCCGCCTCCGACATCAGCAACGCCGCCTCGTAACACCGGCCTGGCACAAAAAAACGGCAGGGCCTTCCGACCCTGCCGTTTTCCTGATCCACGCTTGTTGGTGGCTGCTGCCTCAGAAGCCCTTCAGGCTGGCCACACGGTCCGCGTGGTAGCGGAAGTCGCCCAGCAGCAGTTGCGCCGGGCGGGCTCGCTTCATGAACAGGCCGATGTCGAATTCATCGGTCATGCCCATGCCGCCGTGCAGTTGCACGCCTTCGTTGGTGACCAGTTCCGCCACCTGGCTGGCCTTCGCCTTGGCGGCGCTGGCCAACAGGGAGGCCTGCTCATCATCCGCGTCCAGGGCCATGAAGGCCTTCAGTACCATGGACTTCACCTGCTCCAGCTCGCTCCACATGTGCGCGGCGCGGTGTTGCAGGGCCTGGAAGGAGGAGATGTACACGCCGAACTGCTTGCGCTCCTTCATGTAGGCCACGGTGCGGTCGAAGGCTTCGCTGGACAGGCCCAGCAGTTCCGCCGCCATATGGGCACTACCGATATCCAGCAGTTTCTGCAGCGGCCCGGCGCCCTGGTCCTTCTCGCCCAGTACGGCATCGGCATCCACGGCCACGTTCTGTAGCTGAACCTTGGCGTAGTTGCGGCCGTCCGGGAAGATGGTGCGCTCGACGCTCACACCTTCCGCCTTCGGGTCCACCAGGAACAGGGTGATGCCCGACTCGTCACGTTCGCCACCGCTGGTGCGGGCGGACACGATCAAGGTGTTGGCGATATGGCCGTCCACCACAAAGGTCTTGCTGCCGTTGAGCACGAAACCGCTGCCCTGGGGTTCCGCCCTGGTGGCCACACGAAGGGGCTGGTGGCGTCCGGTCTCGTCGATGGCCAGGGCCGTCAGGTGGCTGCCGGTGGCGATATCGTTGAGGATTGCCTTCTGGCTATCGTTACCCGCCAGCATCAGGGCACAGGCGCCCAGCACACCGGAGGCGAACAGTGGCGAGGCGGCCAGGGTGCGACCGCCCTCTTCCATCACCTGCCCCATGCCCACGTGGCCAAACTCGGAGCCGCCGTGGCTTTCCGGGATCAGGGTGCCGGCCAGGCCCAGTTCCACCGCCTGGTTCCAGAATTCCGGCACATACCCCAGCGGGTCTTTCTCGTCCCGCAGTTTGCGTAGCTGGGATACCGGCGCCTGTTCGCCGAACAGGCCCTGGGCGGCATCCTTGAGCATCTGTTGTTCTTCAGTCAGTACAAGCTTTTGCATGATGGTCTCCGCCCTTAGCCCAGTCCGAGAATATTCTTGGCGATGATGTTGAGCTGCACTTCCGAGGTGCCACCCTCAATGGAGTTACCCTTGGTGCGCAGCCACTGCTGGGGCAATGCCCCGGCGGGTCGGTTGTCGCCTTCCCAGAGCAGGCCTTCACTACCGAAGGCGGCCACCAGCAGTTCATAGCGGCGCTTGTTCAGCTCGGTACCGGCCAGCTTGAGCATGGCGGACACGTTGCCCACGCCCTGGCCTGCCTTGGCTTCGTCCTTGGCCCGCTCGGAGGTCAGTTCATGACCGATGGAATCAATGGTCCAGGAGGCAATATCGGCACGCAGCAGGGGATCCGCCAGCTTGCCGTCTTCCAGGCCGACCGCGTCCACCGCCAGCTGGGCCAGGGTTTTCTGGCCCGCGGCGGTGCTGCCGAAGCCACTGATCATGCTGCGCTCGTGGGTCAGCAGGTACTTGGCAATGGTCCAGCCCTTGTCGATCTCGCCCACCACCTGGTCCTTCTCCACGCGGACATTGTCCAGGAAGGTCTCGCAGAAGGGGGATTCACCGGAGATCAGTTTGATGGGACGGGTGGATACCCCCGGGGTTTCCATGTCGAACAGGACCAGACTGATACCTTCCTGCTTCTTCACATCCGGGTTGGTGCGCACCAGGGCGAACATCCAGTCCGCCTTGTCGGCATAGGACGTCCAGATCTTCTGGCCATTGACGATGAAGTGATCGCCCTTATCCTCGGCCTTGGCCTGCAGTCCCGCCAGGTCAGAACCGGCCCCCGGCTCGGAGTACCCCTGACACCAGCGGATCTCGCCCCGCACGATGGGCGGCAGGTGCTGCTGCTTGAGGGCTTCGGAACCGAACTTGAGGATCGCCGGACCAATCATCCAGACACCGAAGCTGTTCAGCGGCGGACGCGCCTGGATGCGGGCCATTTCCTCCAGCAGCACCTTGTGCTCCTCGCGGCTGAGGCCACCACCGCCATACTCGGTGGGCCAGTCCGGCGCGGTCCAGCCCTTGTCGGCCATACGCTCCAGCCACAGGCGCTGGTCCTCGCTCTGGAATTGGAAGTTGCGGCCACCCCAGCAAGCGTCCTTGTCGCTCTTGAAGGGGGAACGCATGCTCTGGGGGCAGTTCTCTTCAAGCCATGCCCGGGTTTCCTGACGGAAGGTATCCAGATCAGTCATGCTTGCTCTCCTTGGGGGCAGCACAGGATTGGGTCATCGGGGACCGGATTGACGGTCTTTATAATGGACAGTGTTGTGATTGTGCTGCCGGTGTCACTATGGAATTCAGTTCCGCCCAGCAAAAGCCAAAAGCGGAAAACCGAAAGAATAATGCCTCATCCCTGGGTGTCCTGTCATGCCCTTAACGCCATACTCTTTTTCGGACACAGAACTTTTCCAATGCTTTCAATTAGTTATTGATATTCATAACAATACACTAATGTACGGAAGGATAACGAAATCCGATGGGCGTGACAAACCCCCGGAATTTCACAATGCGGACGCGAGCTGCGAATTTGTCAGGGCCTGGTCAGAGCGTCTTCAGGAGCATGCGATACTCATTGGCCTTGGGCTCCATCTGGCGCTTGCTGAACTCCTCCGCCAGCAGACGCCCGGCTTCCCGCACCATGTCGACGCTGCCCGCGGCCTTCACTTTCGCAAACGCCTTCTCCGCCAGTTTCAGGTCGTCGCCGCGCAGGGCCGCGAACAGCACCCGGTTATGCTCCTCCGGCGCCAGGGGCTGGGTGGATTCCGCCAGTTCCAGGTATTCCTGCCAGGTGGCCAGCAGATTTTCCGGCTGTTGCAGACGCAGGTACTGGTTCATCAGGGCCACGGCCCGCTCCCTGTAGGCAGGCTGGTCCGGTCGCAGCTTATCGAGATGGTACAGGTGCTCCAGCAGCACCGGGCGGTCCGGGTTGGCCTGCCACAGGGATTCGAAGCGCTGTCGGGCCAGGGGAAAATCCATCCGCGACAGGGCTTCCATGGCCTTGGCGTATTCTTTGGTGAAGGCTTCATCCTGCTCCTCCGGCTCCGGCTCGTAGAACGACTCCCGGGCCTGGAACCAGCCCTTGCCCATGAGCAGGATCAGGCCGGCCCCCGCCACCAGACCGCCGGCATGGGCCATATAGGCCACGCCGTCGCCGGTATCCGACCAGTAGAAGTAGAGTTCCTTGAGCAACCACACCGGCAGGAGCACCAGGGCCGGCGCCCGGAAATAATTGAAATAGAAACCCAGGTAATAGAAAAACCGGATCTTCCTGAGCCCGAAGAAAACCACATACATGCCCATCAGCCCGGCAATCGACCCGGAGGCCCCCACCAGCGTTACCGGCTCGCCCCAGTGAAACGCGGCGTAGGTCAGGCCGGCCACCGCACCACTGAAAAGATAGGCCAGAAGATAGCGACCGGCCCCCAGGGCCCGTTCCACGGTAAAGCCCAGCAGGAACAGCACCACCATATTGCCGATCAGGTGGCCCCAGCCGCCATGGAGAAACTGGTAGGTGACCAGCGAGTAGGCGTTGAGATCAGACGGCACCAGCCCCGATTCCCGGCTGCTCATACGGGACAGGTACTGCTCCTCAATCCGCTCACGCTCCGATTGCCAGTGTTCCCGGTCACGGGTCGCCATCAGGATGTCACGATTGTCCTGCAGATAGTCGTGGAAAAACGGATCGCTCAGTATCAGCGAGCTCAGGGTGCCCCGGTCCCCCTCTTCCTCCAGATACCGCAACCAGTCCAGCAGGTCCTGAAGCTCATCCTGGCCCTCAAAGCTGATCTTCCGCTCCAGATAGTCCTCATAGATAGGCGCTTCCAGGCGATCGAGATCGGCCTGTACATACTGCGACACGGCCTCACCAAACAGCTCCGGATCCCTGGACTGATAGAAAACAAACACCAGCACACAGGCGAGCATCAGGGCAAACGTCATCCAGGGTGGATGACGCCAGTCGATCTTTTTCTCAGCGGGAACTATCAACATGCGGGCATACCGTCATACAACATCGTCTGACTCTACCGCGTCCCCGCCAGCCCTGTGGGATCAGGTGCCAGGGACCAAGCGGCACATTTCATCATAATCCATCGGTGATCAGACGGATTTTTACCACAGCCCGGCCAGCATTGCGCGCTGTAATGGCCATGAGGGACAGGACAACTGTCAAATTTTCCCGAAACGAGGAACAGCGCATGTCACACAGGCGTCACAACAATGTCATTCAATGGCGGCAATCACCCGTGGGGATAAAGTGTGTCGGCTGGGTGATTCGCTGACCTACTGAGCCACTGAGGGCCTTGAGAGCAAGGCGCGGTGGCGAAGGTTTGGTG
>NZ_JAVVLT010000006.1:0-101122 GCF_036224885.1 Marinobacter sp. OP 3.4 | reverse complement strand
CGGCATTGCTGCTGACCGTGACCCGCTCCACCCCGTACTGGTGGGCATCCAGCCACTGGCGGCACTGGGCAAAGGACTGCTGATGCGAGTAGATACGGGTCAGGGGCTGGTCGCCGCTGTCCGGCGAGCGCATCAGATGGTGGTGGATACGCAGCTGCACCTCGCCGCAGATCTTCAGCGGTGACGACATGAACATGTCGAGGGTATGGTTGATCATGCCTTCGGTGGAATTCTCCACCGGCACCACACCGTATTGGGCGGCGCCGGATTCCACTTCCCGGAACACCGCGTCGATGGCGGGCATGGGCACGGAGATCACGGAATGGCCGAAATGCTTGAGCGCCGCTGCCTGGGTGAAGGTGCCGGCGGGGCCAAGGAAGGCAATCCGCATGGGCTGTTCCAGGGCCAGGCAGGCGGACATGATCTCCCGGAACAGCCGAGCCATTTCCTCATCCGCCAGCGGGCCGGGGTTGGAGTCCTTGATGCGGCGCAGCACCTGGGCTTCCCGCTCCGGGCGATAGAAGAAGACATCCTCGCCGGAGTTGGCCGAGGTCTTCACATGGGCCACTTCCTGGGCGCATGTCGCCCGCTCGCTGATCAGGTCCATGATCTGCTGGTCGAGGCTGTCGATCCGGTCCCGGAGCTCTGCCAGCCGGGTCTGCTCGTCACTCATGGTCAGCCATGCTCCTTCACAAATCCGGCCATATAGTCGATCAGGGCGTCCACGCCCGCTTCCGGCATGGCGTTGTAGATGCTGGCGCGCATGCCGCCCACACTGCGATGACCCTTGAGGTTCAGCAGCCCCCGGGCCTCGGCGCCCTTTAGGAAGGCGCTGTTCAGGCCGTCGTCCGCCAGGGTAAACGGCACGTTCATCCAGGAACGGAAGCGGGGATCAATGGGGTTGGCGTAGAAGTCGCTGCGGTCAATGAAGTCATAGAGCTTGGCCGACTTGCGACGGTTGAGCTGCTCCATGGCCGCGACACCGCCCTGCTCTTTCAGCCACTTGAACACCAGCCCGGCCAGATACCAGGAGTAGGTTGCCGGGGTGTTGTACATGGAGCCATTATCGGCCAGCACCTGATAGTTCATCATGGTCGGCGTTTCCGGTCGGGCCTTGCCCAGCAGGTCCTTGCGGATGATCACCACCACCAGACCCGATGGGCCGATGTTCTTCTGGGCACCGGCGTAGATCAGGCCGAACTTCGACACATCCAGTGACCGGGAGAGAATGGTGGAGGACAGGTCCGCCACCAGGGGCACATCACCGCTGTCCGGAATGAAATCGTACTCCAGCCCGCCAATGGTCTCGTTCGGTGTGTAGTGGAGATAGGCTGCATCGGCGCTGGTGTTCCAGGTCTCCTGCAGGGGCACAGTGGTGAAACCACTGTCCTCGCTACTGGCGGCCACGTTCACATCCGCGTAACGGCTGGCTTCGGCAATGGCCTTCTTCGACCAGATGCCAGTATTGATGTAGTCCGCCCGGCCCCGGTCACCCAGCAGGTTCAGGGGTACGGTGGCAAACTGGCTGGAAGCGCCACCCTGCATGAAGAGTACGCTGTAATCCTCTGAAATACCGGCCAGTTCACGCAGATCTTTCTCGGCGGTTTCGGCAATTTCCACGAACTCATCGCTGCGATGGCTCATCTCCATCACCGACATGCCGGTGCCGCGCCAGTCCAGCATTTCATCTCTGGCCTGCCGCAGCACGGGCTCCGGCAGGGTCGCCGGGCCGGCGCAGAAGTTGTACGCCCTACTCATCGGCGGCTTCCCCATTGCTGTCGTTGCTGCCGTTTTCCGCACCGGAATCCTCACCGGCTTCCGCTTCTTCGGCTTCCTCGTCGTCGCTTTCGGCGATCCGTTCCACACCCACCAGACGCTCATCTTCCTGGGTCAGGCGGATCAGGCGGACGCCCTGGGTGTTCCGGCTGAGGACGGACACCTCGTCGGTACGGGTACGCACCAGGGTGCCCTTGTCGGAGATCAGCATCATCTCGTCGCCATCGAACAGCTGCAGCGCCGTCACCAGGTTGCCGTTACGCTCGGAACACTGCATGGCAATAACGCCCTGACTGCCACGACTGTAGGAAGGGAACTCGTCAAATGTCGTGCGCTTGCCGTAACCATTTTCACTGGCCGTAAGGATGACACCACCATCCTGGGGGATGATCAGCGAGACCACATGGTGCCCTTCCGGCATCCGGATGCCGCGAACACCACGGGCGGTCCGGCTCATGGGGCGTACCGCTTCCTCGTTGAAACGCACCGCCTTGCCAGCGGTGGAGAACAGCATCACCTCGGAATCGCCCTTGGTGATGGCGGCACCGATCAGGGCATCGCCCTCGTCCAGGTTCAGGGCGATCAGGCCGTTGGAACGGGGGCGGGAGAAGTTCGGCAGCGGCGTCTTCTTGACCACGCCGTTGGAGGTAGCCATGAGTACATAGTGGTCTTCCGGGTAGTCCCGTACCGGCAGGAAGGTGGTTATACGCTCGTCCTCGCCCAGCGGCAGGATATTCACCATAGGCCGGCCGCGTGAACCACGGCTGCCCCGGGGAATCTCGAACACCCGCAGCCAGTAGACCTTGCCACGGTTGGAGAAGCACAGGATGGTGTCGTGGGAATTGGCCACCAACAGTTTTTCGATGAAGTCCTCATCCTTCATGGAGGTGGCGGCCTTACCACGGCCACCCCGGCGCTGGGCCTGGTAATCCTCCACCGCCTGGGTCTTGGCGTAGCCACCGTGGGAGATGGTGACCACCAGGTCTTCCTCGTCGATCAGGTCCGCCACCGTCAGGTCACGGCGGGAGCTGATGATCTCGGTGCGGCGCTCGTCACCGTATTCGTCAACGATGGCCGCCAGCTCGTCACGGATCACCTGCAGCAGGCGTTCCGGATTGCCGAGGATGTCCAGCAGGTCGGCGATCTTCTCGATGATTTCCTTGTATTCGTTCTGGAGCTTCTCGGTCTCCAGGCCGGTCAGGCGGTGCAGGCGCAGGTCGAGGATGGCCTGGGCCTGTTCCGGTGACAGGTGATAGAGATCGTCACGCAGGCCATAGATTTCCGGCAGGTCATCCGGGCGGCAGGCGTCCTTGCCGGCCCGCTCCAGCATGGCCAGCACATCGCCGGGGGCCCAGCCCTTGTCCATCAGCTTTTCCTTGGCTTCGGCCGCGGACGGCGACGCCTTGATCAGCTCAATGATCTCGTCGATGTTGGCCAGGGCAACGGTCAGGCCTTCCAGGATATGCCCCCGCTCCCGGGCCTTGCGCAGCTCATAGATGGTGCGACGGGTGACCACTTCCCGACGGTGGCGCACGAACGCTTCCAGCATTTCCTTCAGGTTGAGGATCTTGGGCTCACCGTTGAGCAGCGCCACCATATTGATGCCGAACACGGTTTCCAGCTGGGTCTGGGCAAACAGGTTGTTGACGATCACGTCCGGGTTCTCGCCCCGGCGCAGCTCGATCACCACCCGGATGCCTTCCTTGTTGGACTCGTCCCGCAGCTCGGTGATGCCTTCCAGGCGCTTTTCCTTCACCAGCTCGGCGATCTTCTCGATCAGGCGGGCCTTGTTGAGCTGGTATGGCAGCTCGGTGATGATGATGGCGTCGCGCCCGGTTTTCTTGTCGGTCTCGATCTCGTGACGGGCGCGGATGTAGATACGACCGCGGCCTGTACGGTAGGCCTCGACGATGCCGGCACGACCGTTGATGATGCCCTCGGTGGGAAAATCCGGCCCCGGGATGATCTCCATCAACTCGTCGACGGTGGTGTCCGGGTTGTCAATCAGCGCCAGGCAGCCACTGACCACTTCGGTCAGGTTATGGGGCGGAATGTTAGTGGCCATGCCCACGGCAATACCGGAAGAACCATTGACCAGCAGGTTCGGCACCCGTGTCGGCAGCACGTCCGGAATTCGCTCGGTGCCGTCGTAGTTGTCGACGTAGTCCACCGTTTCCTTGTCCAGGTCCGCCAGCAGCGCCTGGGCGAGCTTTTCCATGCGGATCTCGGTGTAACGCATGGCCGCCGCGTTGTCACCGTCGATGGAACCGAAGTTGCCCTGCCCGTCCACCAGCGGATAACGCAGGGAGAACGGCTGGGCCATACGCACGATGGTGTCGTAGACCGCGGAGTCCCCATGGGGATGGTATTTACCGATCACGTCACCCACCACACGGGCGGACTTCTTGTACGGCTTGTTCCAGTCGTTGCCCAGCTCGGACATGGCGAACAGAACACGCCGGTGCACCGGCTTGAGGCCATCACGCACATCGGGAAGAGCCCGGCCAATGATGACGCTCATGGCGTAGTCCAGGTACGACTGCTTGAGCTCGTCTTCGATGTTGACCGGCAGGATCTCTTTGGCTAACTCACCCATCGAGAATGGTTCCTTTGAATTTGCTGGAAGTCGTGTTGTTTAAGCGATCAATACTACCACAATCAGGTAGTCGGCTCAGTCAAAAACCACGGTCTTGTTTTCGTAGGTAATGACCCGGTCCTCGACGTGGGCGCGCAGGCCACGGGCCAGGACATTCTTTTCCACATCCTTGCCCAGCCGCACCATGTCCTCGATGGCATCGCTGTGGCTGATGCGAATCACATCCTGCTCGATGATGGGGCCTTCATCCAGGTCCTGGGTCACGTAATGGCAGGTGGCGCCAATCAGCTTTACCCCCCGGCTGTAGGCCTGGTGGTAGGGCCGGGCGCCGGCAAAGGACGGCAGGAACGAGTGATGGATATTGATCACCTTGCCGCTGTATTGCTCACACACGTCGGCGGGCAGGATCTGCATGTAGCGCGCCAGCACGATCACATCCGCCCCATAGGACTGGAACAGGCCGTTAATCTCGGCAAAGGCCTCGGCCTTGTTTTCCTTGCTGACCGGAATACAGTGGTAGGGGATATCGTGCCACTCAACCATGCGACGCAGATCCTCATGATTGGAGATCACCGCCGCGATATCCACGTTCAGTTCACCGCTGTGCCAGCGATACAGCAGGTCGGCCACACAGTGGGACTCCTTGCTGCACATGAGCACCACCTTCTTGGGCTGGGCCGAGTCGGCAATGTGCCAGCTCATCTCGAACTCCCGGGCGATGGGCTCGAAGGCGGTACGGAACTGGTCCAGACCGAAGGGAATGGAACTGGCCTTGATCTCATGACGCATGAAGAACCAGCCAGCCTGATTGTCGGAGTGGTGGCTGGCCTCGGTAATCCAGCCATTGTAGGTGGACAAGAAGTTACTGACTTTTGCCACAATACCCACCCGGTCCGGGCAGGAAATCACCAGACGGTATGTGTGTTCCATGAACCTGTCCTATAAGGGAACTGGAGAATACGGAAAACCGGGTTGATTCACGACCGGTGCCCATATGGAAAAATGACCGGCTATCATAGCTTAAACCGGCGCCGGAACGAAGATGTAGCCGGCGGTTCCGATGACAACAGACAAGGAGTGACCCATGCGACGCCCCCGGCCATATCGCCTCCCCATACTTGTCCTGCTGACCTTGCTGGCAGGGTACGGCAACGCCCAGGCCATCCTCGAGGGAGAGCGTCACCACCCCGTGCCAGGCAGCCAGGCCATGGTGGCCACCAGTCACCACAAGGCGACCGACGTGGCTCTGGAGGTCCTGAAGGACGGTGGCAATGCCGTGGATGCCGCGGTCACCGCCGGCTTTGCCCTGGCGGTGACCCAGCCCCGCTCCGGCAATATCGGTGGCGGCGGCTTCATGCTGGTGGCACCAGGCGATGGCGGCCCGGTGAAGGCCATCGACTACCGGGAAACCGCCCCGGCGGCGGCCACCCGGACCATGTTCCAGGACAGCGACGGCAATGTGGTGCCCCAGCGCAGCCGTTTCAGTCATCTGGCCTCGGGCGTACCGGGAACCGTGGCGGGGTTTGCCCTGGCCCTGGAGAAATACGGCACCATTACCCTTGCCGAGGCCCTGGCCCCCGCCATTGCCCTGGCCCGGGATGGCTTTGAGGTACCCCACCGCTTCACCGAGGGCCTGGAACAGGCCCGTGACCGCCTGACGCCCTGGCCCGCCACCCGGGCCACTTTCTACCGGGAGGACGGCAGCGCGCCCCAGCCCGGCGAGGTCTTCCGGCAGCCGGAGCTGGCAGCCACCCTGCAACGCATTGCCGACCACGGCATCGAGGATTTCTACGAAGGGGAAACCGCCCGCCTGATCGTCGACGAGATGGAGCGCGGCGGCGGCCTGATCACCCTGGAAGACCTGGCCGGCTACGAGCCGGTTATCCGCGAGCCGGTAAGGGGCAGCTACCGGGGCCACGAAGTCTTCTCCATGTCACCACCCAGCAGTGGAGGCACCCATATCGTCCAGATACTGAATATCCTGGAAGGCTACCCCATGGGCGACTACGGCCATAACTCGGCGCAGACCATCCACCTGATGGCCGAGGCCATGAAACGGGCCTATGCCGATCGTTCCGAATACCTGGGGGATACGGATTTTGTCGAGGTACCGCTGGAGGGACTGACCAGCAAAGCCTATGCGGAGCATCTCAGGAATGGGATCGACCGCCATGAAGCGACGCCCTCTGAACAGATCGCTCCCGGCAAGCCACAGCCCTATGAAAGCAACGAGACCACTCACTTTTCCATCGTGGACCAGTGGGGTAACGCCGTTTCAAATACCTACACCATCAACTTCAGCTACGGCTCAGGTATTACCGTGGCTGGCGCCGGCTTCCTGCTGAACAACGAGATGGACGATTTCAGCGCCAAGCCCGGTGTTCCCAATGCCTACGGCCTGATCGGCGGCGAAGCCAACCGTATCGAGCCCGGCAAGCGCATGCTCAGCTCCATGTCGCCCACCATTCTGCGCAAGGACGGCAGGAATGTCCTGGTGACCGGCAGCCCTGGCGGTTCCCGCATTATCACCACCACCCTGCAGGTGATCATGAATGTGGTCGACCATGGCCTGAACATCCAGTCGGCGGTGGCGGCGCCCCGCATCCACCATCAGTGGCTGCCGGACGAGATCCGTATCGAGCAGGGCATCAGCCCGGACACCATCGACCTGCTGGAGAGCATGGGGCACACCATCACGCCCCGGGCCGCCATGGGTGCCATCCAGAGCATCCAGGTGGATGATGACGGGCAACTGTGGGGCGCCGCGGATCCCCGGAGGAGCACCTCCAGCGCCCGCGGTTACTGATCCGCCTGGTCGGTGTCAGGTACCAGATCCGACAGCGCCTGCCGGATCTGGTCCGGAATCGGCGCCGGGCGATCGGTTTTCCGGTCCACGAAAACATGGACAAAGCGGCCCACGGCACAGGCCTCCTCCTCCCCCTGACGGAAAACGCCGATATTGTAGACCACCGAACTGTTCCCGAGCCTTTCCACCCGCAGCCCGGCCTCCACCCTTTCCGGATAGGCGATGGGGCGGAAATAGTCACAGGAGGAATTGACTACATAGGCAATTGTCTGACCGTTATGAATGTCGAGGCCACCCTGCTCAATCAGGTAACGGTTCACACTGCTGTCAAACCAGGCGTAATAGGTCACATTATTGACGTGTCCGTAGAGGTCATTGTCCGCCCATCGTGTGGTAATCTCATCGAAGACCGGAAACCCGGCCCGGCTTCGCAGATGTTCTGCTGTCATGCTTCTGCTTCCCGATAATTTACAAACTCAAGTAAGTTCGCCATGCTAATCGCACGATAATTCCAATTATAAAGATCCGCTCATGAGCAAGCTTCGTCGCACCATAGGCGCAGTGTCCCTCGCCGCGGCACTGGTCAGCTTCCCGTTCCATGCAGCGACCGCTGAGGATCGCCCGGTTATCCGTGGTGCCTTTATTGAGTTCCCGCCACTGGCCTACACCACGGACACCGGCGAGGTGGAAGGTACCTTCATTGACCTGTCCGAGACTGTCGCCGACCGGGCCGGATACCATATCACCTGGCAGGAACTCCCCATAGAACGGGTCTACCTGTATCTGGAACACGGTGATATCGACATGTGGCTCGGGTCGGCCGGCGTTCCCAAACTGGCTCCCTACACCCGGGAAACCGATTTCCATACCGGCAGTATCCGGCTCAACGCTTACTCCCGGGAGGGTGCGGCCCGGATTTCCTCCATCGAGGACCTCCGGGGTGAAAGCCTGATCCTGATCCGGGGCTATACCTACTGGCGCCTGCTGGACCCACTGAAGGAAGACCCGGATACCCAGATCACCATAGCCCCAAGCCATCTCTCTGCCCTCCGGATGCTGGCATTCAGGCGTGGCGACTACCTTGTCAACTTCCAGTCCCCCATGGACAACCTGCTCCAGGATAACCCCCTGCCCGACCTTCAGTATGACAATCTCCTGGACTGGCCCCTGACACTGATCTTCTCGGAAAAGGCATCGGACACCGACAGGATGGTCGAGAACCTTAACCGTGCCTGGAAGGACATGCAGGAAGATATCGAAATCATCGGGCAGGAATACTGAATAAGCCGTCCTTATTGCCTGGAGGAGTACGAAAAAACCCCGGCTCGCAGGCCGGGGTTCTATTTTTTCAGGCCTTGGCCCGATGACAAGACAACTGACGGATCAGTTGCTTGCCACGTTGCGAACACCGCTGCCCGGAGGCGTGCAGGTGAAGGTGACCGAGGTGTCCTCGTCGTTCACCCGGGACAGCAGCTCACTGCGGCTCAGGGACGGCGTGGCACGATCACCCGGTACGAACTTCTCGTTGGCATTGAACACCCAACGCCTGGTCTGGCCATCAAGCACCGCAGTGGCCACCAGGTCACACTCCGGACGTGGGTTGGTCACCAGCGCCCGCTCGATCAGCAGGTCCAGACGGGCCTGTACGTCGGAGCGATTGCGGTTGTCCGGGTTCAACGTCACCTGCTGACCCACGATGGGGTTCACCTCGGACGGGAACGCCAGGGCCAGGTCCTGGACCATCAGGCGGTTCTCCTCACCCAGCAGCAGGAACACCGGCGCGCTGAGGAAGTTGTCCACGGAACCGGACGCCCCCTGATTATCATAGCCGAAGCCACGAATCTGGGGACCACGCTCCGGACGATCCGCTCCGTTCTTGGCGAACATGCCAACCTTCTGGTACATGTTTCGCAGGTGCGGGATCTTCATATCCTCATCGACATCGCCCCCTTCCACAGACATGGTGCCGTCGGTGCCGAACATACCCTGATCCGGATCCAGCACGTGACAACCATTACAGTTGGTCACGAAGTCGGAGTTCACGGTGGTGTAGACCTCCATGGCCTCCTGCAGGCGCGGACTCAGGCTGTTATCCAGCGCCGCGACTGGATTGGGCGGGTAGGTCAGCTCCAGCGCGAATTCCGCGAAGCTGGTCATTTCCGCGTCCGTCAGTTCAGAGGAGCGGCCCACAAGACCCGGGAAGGCCTCGTTGAACTCCTTGAACGCCGCCATTTCGAGGGTTTCACCCGGATCCCGGTCCTCACCGGTGCGGTCACCCCGCCAGTGCATGGGGCCATTGCCTTTCAGGCCGCGCAGGCTCTGGGTGGCCATGGGGCCCTTCATGGCGTGGAAGGTCAGGTTACGACCGAAGGCCGGTACGTTCTGATTGTACTCGTTGGGGTTGTCCTCTGAGGCGATATCCGGGTTGCCCAGATCCCAGGACAGGTGATCCATGTCCCCGAACACATGACAACCGGCGCAGGAAGAATCCCCACGGCTTGAGGTGTAGGTGGCGTCGTACAGGAACCGACGGCCTTCGACCACCTTCTGTGGTTCAGGGTTATCCATGGTCACGTGGGCCAGCTCACTCATGGAACCTTCGATATCCACCACGGATACGCCGTTGTCAAAACGGGTCGTTACGAAAGCGCGTCCACGGGACTCATCCAGCACCACACCGGTGGCACCGCCACCACTGACCACCAGTTGATCGCTGGTGTTGGGCTGGAAGCTGTCGTTCTCCAGGGCACCGGTGTCATAGCGCACCAGCTTGCTGGACCCCATGGAGGCCATGAACAGGTCCTCGCCATCAGACGACACTGCCATCTGCAGCGGGATGGCGACGGCACGCTCCTTCTCGCTTGCCGTACCGTTGCCAGGCCCGGTGGAGTAGTCAATGTGCTTGTTCAGGTGGCGCGGCAGGGCATTATTGCCATCCACCACAGTGATCCGGCTTTCCACGAAATTGCCGTTCACGGTGGTGGAGGCCAGGCCGGGACCCTCGAAACGGGTCAGGTTGTTCGCTTCCTGGTTGGAAACGTACACATTGCCGTTGCTCGGGTTGACCGCCAGGTTGAACAGCGTGGTACCCACGCCACTGGTTCGGGAGGCCACCCGGGGCACGGACCCGGTGGTGTCGATCTCGAACACGTCATAATCCGGCAGCTCGAGCTTCACCAGATCGTTCCAGTTACGGGGGGCGTCGCCGTTGACAGGATCACCCGGCCCCATCCAGTTCTGGCCGTCAAACTGCACGATCAGCCCGGTACGGGGCTGCTCGGTGCCGTCAGCGGCAACCTGGGGCCCAGGCTTGTCGAGACCGCCATCGGGAATTTCCTCATCCAGGACCGTGGTCCGGTTACCGGAGTTGAAGACAGCGGTATACACCGTGCTGCCATCCGGGCTGCGGGCCAGGCCGCGCAGGGTGTCACCAAACATGTTGAGGATGGTGACAGGCTCACCACCAAGCTGGAAACCGGGGTTGTTGGCATCGAACACCCAGACATCCGCACGTCCGACGCCCGGCGTGGTCAACTCGGGATCGAACGGCACGTTCTGGCCACGGTGGGCGGCGGTAATGAAGGCCCACTGGTCGTTATTGCCGGCGAAGACAATGTCCCGGGGCTCGTCGCCCACCAGCAGGGTGTTCTCGATGCGGGCAGTAGCACCGGAAACATCGATGATGCTGACACTGTCGGACAGATGGTTGACCACCCACAGTTCACCGTCGTTACGCAGGGTTACGGAAACCGGCTCCAGGCCCACCGGAATGGTTTCCACCGGTGTCGGGGAAGCCCCGGACACATCAAAGACCTGCACGGTGTTGTCCGGCGTATTCACCACATAGAGGTGGTTACCGTCGGAGGACAGGGCCATGGGACGCACATGTCCGGATTCGAAGGTGACGAAATCCCCGGCTTCCGGCATGGGTTCGTCATCACCGCCGGGGTTGTCCGGATCATCGGGATCGTCCGGGTCATCAGGGTCATCCGGATTATCCGACGCATTGCCCTCAAGCAGGATGCTGCCCAGGCCCGCCCGCTCGAAGAAGCTGGACGCATTGATAGCGAATTGCAGGTATATCTGGTCCTGGCCATCAGCCACATCACCGATATCAACGGTCACCACGCCAGACCCGCTGCTGACGGACTGGACGGACTGGAACGTACTGCCGTCGCTGGACACGAAGGCCGTCAGTGACTCCACACTGTCAAACCCTGAAATGTCCCGGTAGAAGGACAGGGTCAGGTCACTGGCGCCGTTGATCGCGATGGGGCCGGAACGGACCCGGGTCTCGGTGGATCCGCCGCCACGCATGGCCACCTCACCCGCCGTCATGTTGTAGACGCGGCCCTGGTCGCTAAAGGCACCAAGGCCATCCGAGAAATTCTCTTCGAAAAGGACTGCCGCCGGCGCATTGGCCGCAGCCATGGCCAGGGCCAGGCCGGACAGATAGTAACGACATGCCGAGGCCCGCCCTCTCATAAGCGGTCGCCTGATGTTCTTATTCATTGGAACTCTCCATTGAACTCTCCCTGAAGGCAACCTACTGCTCCCTGGCTACCCTGTTTGCGTTATGCATTGTCCATACTGCAGAAGGCACGGACCGGAGCCGCCCTTGAAACTGGAACCCGTAGGATACCCGTGACCATGACCGCATCATTTGTGCGCAATGATAATTCGACACCATCTGAGCACTTGGTCACGCCGGTATAACCTCACTTCCAGCCAATACCGGGTAGGATATAGGGATGACAGAGAGCCGCTGACAGGCGCTGAACATCGTCTCGCGCCCGGGACCCGTTCAGGGGCTTCTCAGGGAGTTTGGAAAGACTTTCTTCCCATGGAGGGAACCCCGTGCAATCTCCGGTCGGCCGTGTGCCCACTCACATCTATATCTGGGATAACCGCGTACTTTACGCCGGTCCCACCCTGGCACCGCGCTACCGCAGCTACGGCAGCGCGGCCCTGCTGGTCGGCGTGGAGAGCAACCTGCGGGTACACCGGCAGACCCACGCCGACGAGACGGTGGACACCCGCTGCTGCCTGGTCAGGCCCGGCCTGCCGATATGGGTTGAGAGTGACAGCCCATCCGTTATGGTGCTGTTTCTTGATCCCTTCCTGCACGACTTCACCGCCCTGTCCGGAAGTGCGGACCGCCAGACCCGGGATATCCTCTGGCCCCTGGCTGGCGAAGATCACCTGGTGTCCCTGGCACGGCATGTCCTGGGAGCCTCCCTGTCTCCCCAGGCGGTACTGGGCACCCTGGTCAAACAGGGATTGCCGGACACCAACCGGCTGGACCCGGCCGGTGTCGACCCCAGGGTCGTCCGGGCCATCAGCATGATCCGGGGAGGGCGAACCCAGAACATCACCACGGAAGACCTGGCGGCAACGGTCAATCTCTCCGTGCCCCGGGTGATCCAACTGTTCCGCCAGTACCTTGGCATCTCCGCCGGTCGTTACCGGCAATGGCACCGCCTGCATGCCACGACACTGGCCATCGCCAATGGCCAGACCTTCACCCAGGCTGCCGTGGCGTCGGGGTTTTCCGACCTGGCCCATTTTTCCAATACCTTTCACGGCATGATGGGCATCATGCCATCCGGCCTGCTCAGGACCAGTGAAGGCGTCCGCTTCCATATCGATCCTCAACTGTCGGCGAAAGGTTTCAGCATCCTGTCCGGATCAGGCGCGTCTCTGGAAGTTTCCTGAATAGCACCGTCACCACAATGTGCTAGCTTTATATCAGGAAGTCCCTGAAAGGGTCCTGAATGTCATATCAGGCATTTCCCATGACTATCTGATGATGCTTCCAAGGAGCGTGCTGGATATGCTGAGCCATCTGATTCTGACCGTTGATTATTCCGACAACTGGGAACAGGCCATCAAGCAGTTGCCCCCCTTGCTGGAGCGACTTCGGACCAGAAGGCTGACGCTCACCTATGTGGTTGAGCCCCATACCCGAAAACACATCCGGGACAGCGACAGCGCCGTGGAGAGCAAACTCAGGGATCTGGCCAGGCAGTATGCCGAACACTGGGGGGTGGATACCGACTATGAGGTCCGCCACGGGTTCGTGGCCTCCTGCGTACTGGAACTGGCCCGCCACCACAAGGCCGATGGTGTTATCTGCTGCAGCACCCATCACTCGGCCGGTCGCGAACTGTTCCGGGGCAATATCACCATGAACCTGGCCCGTATGACGCGGCGCCCCCTGCTGATCCTGCCGGTTGAGGCACAGCCCTCCTCCCCCCAGTCGCCGGTGTTCCTCGCCACCGACGGTTCCGAGAATGCCCGTCGTTGCGAGGAGCTGTTCCAGATGCTGACGAGCGATGGCCAGGAAGGCCGGGTGGTCTGGGTGCGACCGGATGACGCACCGCCGGAAGCCGATGAGGTGGACAGGCTGGTTCACGATATTGCCAACAGCAAGGCCTCGGTCCATGCCAGGATCCTCACCGGGCATCCATCCCGGGAACTGTTGGCGTTGATCAGGGACAGCCAGCCGGCACTGACCCTGATCGGCAAGCGCGGCAGCACGCCCGAGGACCAATTCCCCCTCGGGCACACCGCAGAGACCGTTGTACGGGAAAGCCGCCACCCGGTGTTGCTGGTCCCCTGACCGGCGAACACCAGGACAGGGTACTGGCTATTCCTCGAACAACCTGTCGGTTCGCGCCGCCATGATGAAATCGTTACGGTGCAGGCCATGGATCTTGTGGGTCCACCAGCGCACCGTCGCCTTGCCGAACTCCAGCAGAATGGCAGGATGATGGCCCTCTTCCTCCGCCAGGTCTGCCACCCGGTTGGTGAAGGCCTGGGCCTGGACGAAATTGCGGAAGCGGAACTCCCGGCGCAACTGGTTGACCCCGTCCACCTTGATGACTTCCCAATCGGGCAATTCCTGCATCAGGGTGTCCTGCTCTTCCGGGGTAACAGTCGGCGCATCGGCCCGGCAGGCCTCACATTGCTCTTTTTCCAGTGCCGGCATATGGAGATCTCCCTGTATCTGTGCATTCCGTCAGGTTGTGTGCAGCCAATCAGTATGAGACACCCGGGATAACGTGGGATGAAATGTGATGATGTGGGACGAGGCCAGGCATGGCGGGAGTTTCGGGGCGTTTGATGGGCGGTGAGAAATCGAGGCGTCGGTTTGAGACATTCGGGCGTTCTGGTCTTTTGCGCCATCGGAAGTGAGACAGCCATTACTGGTGGGGTTACCGTCTTTAAAAACCTCGGAAGGGTTCTTTAAAACCAGCTTCCTTAAATGGTCCACCTGGCTGCGCAGTTCCTGGACTTCGTCACGAATCGCCTTGTCTGATGCCCTGCGCCCGTGGCTGCTGTTGTCTCGCCGGTTGCCTGGCTGGTCGCTCTCCCTTCTCCCGATATCCTGGTTACCGTCGCCAATGACCACGGTGCCTCGGTTGTTCACGATATCGCCAACAACGATCTGTGTCGACCCGCGTTTGTCCCTGCCCTTGCCTTCTTCCTCCTGCTCGATCACCTCATTGATTTTACTCAACAAATCGTCCAGCACTGCTTTCGTACCTCTTGTTGTTAACGGAATGCGGCCAGCTCAATCACGTTGTCCAGGCTGGCTTCGTCCATTGGCTTTTCCTGCTTGATATAGAACTCGTAGACCAGGCGGATGATGCGCGCGCGGGCCTTGGCGGACAGATCGGGCCGTCGTTGCTCCAGGAGCGCCAGGACCTTTGTGGTGATCTCTTCCATGGCATCCAGGTCTGGAGCGGACTGGGGCGCTTCCACAGGAGCTGAGGCTCCATGCTCCGGATCGCCCTCGCCCGTTGCGAGCCATTCCAGGGATACGCCAGATACCCGAGCCATTTTGATTAAGTTTGTTCGAGAAGGGTCAGATTGACCAGACCTCCATTTCGCCAGTACGGACGTGGATATCCCTGCCTTACTGGCCATCTTCGTGGAGCCGCCAGCCTTCTTTATGGCCTCAGCCACACGCTCTCGAAACGCGTCAACCTTCTCCACCTGAACATTGACGTCCTGATCCTTCAAAGTATGACGCGTCATAGTTGATCGCAACCCACTGTTTTATAAATACTTAATAGGTGTATATCCACAATCGTATAGACCATTCAAACATTGACGCCCACTAACGTGTTGACAGTGTCCACGTTCGTGGCCAATAATTAACTCATGAAGGACACGCACCCCACAAAGAGCGTTACTACATGAGTGAAAAAAAGAGCCCCAAAAAAACCAGCCCTAAGGACTGGCATCGCGCCGACATCGTCGCCGAACTGCGCAAGGCCGGCTGGAGTCTTCGACGCCTGGCAAAGCACCACGGCTATTCCGCAGAGACCACTCTGATAACCGCCCTGAATCGGCCCTGGCCAAAAGGCGAGGCACTGATTGCAAAGGCCATCGGCAAACCGCCGGAGACCATCTGGCCGGCACGGTATGCCCAGCGCACAGCAAAGCATAACACCTTGCAAGGTGTAGAGCAGCGAACAAAAACCCAGAACTCACAAGCAGCATAACGCGATCCCTAAGGTGCGGATTCGTGACCAGCATAGATAGCCATGGCTCACAGCCGCCAGAGCAACTTCGGGTTTTGTTTGGACCTGGTAATAGAGAGGCAATTCAAATGCGCCGCCGGAATTGGAAACGGGCCAACCCCACATCACTGAGGCATGCCATGGAACTGTGCCTCGACTATGGCAGGGAGAAGCGAAACCTGTCCGTTGAACGGGTGGCCGACCTGATGGGCATCCCCAGCAAATGGACCCTGTACAAGTATCTTGAAAACGGCCGTATGCCGGCCACCCTCATCCGTCCCTTCGAACACGCGTGCGGGGCGACCTTTGTCACCCAGTACATTGGCGCCTCTGCCCAGAAACTGTTGATCGATATCCCCACCGGACAGGCCGCCGACCAGGACGACCTGTTGACGCTCCAGACCGTTCTGAATGACACGGTCAGCCTGCTGGCGCAGTTCTATAAGGGCAACCTGGAAAGCGAAGAAGTGATGGGGGGGCTTACCGCTGCCATGGGTCAGCTGGCCGGCCACCGCTGCAATGTGGAGAAAGCAGCGGCACCGGAACTGGCTTTGTTTGAGGGAGACGCAGAATGAAGTTTAAACCCGGAAAGCGTTATTCACAGTTCAAAGCTCGCAATCGCCGCGTCGGTAAAAGTGCCATCTCTGCTCAATGGCTGAACAACGTTCAGAAAGAGCTTTATCAAGCACTCAGTGCAGCACCCGAGAGATCTCGGTCGACGGATCGTGGTCAGCATGGCGGAGGCCACTAACAACATGCTTCAGCACCAGTTCCACCATTTCTTGGTCATCGGGCAGCGCTTGAATCTGCTGCTCGAATACGTCTGCAACGCCTTCAACGTCTTTTATGGCGCCTTGTTTTTGCATCGCGTCGGCCAATACCACAACGGCAGTTTCAAGGCCGCTAATCAGGCCGACGATGGCTTTGAATTGTTTGTCTGTCATGGGGGCTCCCCTTTGTTGGTTGGTTCGGTTGGCACTATCAACCATAGCGGAGCGGTGAGCCCCCGCCAATTTACTGGAGGTGCTGCATGAGCCAGGAATGGTTTACCGCCAAAGAGTTGGCAGGCCTCCCCGGTGTCCCGGCGACTCACAGCGCCGTCGTTCGTCGGGCCAAGCGCGACGGCTGGAAAGATCGGCAGCGGTCAGGTCGTGGCGGTGGCCGCGAGTACGCCTTCTCCTCCCTTCCGATCGAGACCCAGGCCGCCCTGCTGAAGAAGCACGGCACGGGTACCACGGCAACCCGCAAGCCGGCACCGGTGGCCACGGCGACCACGGGCCGGGAGGAACTGTGGGAAGTGTACGACGCCGCCCCGAACACCATGAAGGACCAGGCCCAGCGCCGGCTCTCCATCCTGGAGGCCATCCAGCGCCTGCAGGACAGCGGGGCCACCAAGACCGAGGCCATCAACCAGGCCAGGGAGACCTACCAGGAATCCCGGGCCACGCTGTACCGCTGGGAAAAACTCGCGAACTCGGTGGCACCGGAAGACCGGCTGGCGGCCCTGATGCCCGCTTACCAGGGCGGTCGCCCGGAAGCCGAGTGTGACGAGGAAGCCTGGGACCGGTTCAAGGCCTTCTACCTGACCCCCGAACGGCGCACGGTCGCCCAGTGCTACGACCTGGTGGACCAGATGGCCAAGGCCAATGGCTGGAGCTGGCCGGCGCTGCGGACGATCAACCGCAAGGTCAAGCAGATCCCCCGGCACATCCGGGTACTCAACCGCGAGGGCGAGAACGCCCTGTTGCGACTGTACCCCTCCATGACCCGAACCGTCCGGGACCTGCACGCCCTGTACTGGATCAACGGCGACGGGTACCAGCACAACGTATTCGTGCGCCTGCCCAATGGTGAGATTGGCCGCCCGAAGACCTGGTTCTGGCAGGACATCTACAGCCGCCAGATCGTTGGCTACCGCGTCGACCAGAGCGAGAACACCGACATGATCCGCCTGGCCCTGGGCGATGTCATCGAGCACTACGGGATCCCTGAGCACGTCACCATCGACAACACCCGGGCCGCCGCCAACAAGTGGCTCACCGGCGGGGTATCCAACCGCTACCGCTTCAAGGTCAAGGAGACCGACCCCCTGGGCCTGCTGCCGCAGCTCGGTATCCAGGTGCACTGGACATCGGTGGTTGCCGGCAAGGGCTGGGGCCAGGCCAAGCCGGTGGAGCGGGCCTTCGGTGTGGGCGGCCTTGGGGACTATGTCGACAAGCACCCACGGTTCTCAGGTGCCTATACCGGCCCGAACACCACCGACAAACCCGACAACTACGGCGAGACCGCCGTGGAGTGGGAGGTGTTCATCAAGACCCTCCGGCAGGCCATCGACCACTGGAACGCCAAGGCCAACCGCCGCACCGAGATCTGTGCCGGCGTGAGGAGCTTCCAGCAGGCCTTCCAGGACAGCTACCAGCGCCATGCCGACAAGATCCGCCGGGCCACCGCCGCCCAGCGCCGGCTGTGGCTGATGCAGGCCGAGTCGGTCCTGGTCCAGCGCGACGCCACCGTGGCCCTGACGATCGGCAACGGCCCCAACGGCAAGAACCGCTACGGCTCGGACTTCCTGGTGGACTACGCCGGTCAGCGTGTCGTGGTGCGCTTCGATCCGGACCAGCTGCACGAGCAGGTCCACATCTACCGCAACGACGGCCGTTACCTGGGCGCCGCTGACTGCCTGCTGGCCGCCGGCTTCGGTGACACCAACGCAGGCCGCGAGTGGAACCGCGAGAACAAGCGCCGCAGCAAGGCCGCCAAGCTGGCCTCCCAGGCCGAAAAGCGGATGTCCGCCCTGGAGGCTTCCGAGTATTTGCCGGAGCCGGAGGACTCGGTACCGGAAGCGGACACCAATGTCCGGCGTGGTGACTTCGGGCGGGTACAGAAGGCCGTGGCCGGCAGCGACATTGTCGACCAGCCCTATCAGTCACCGGCGGACAAGTACGGATTCAACGACGCCATGGAGCGGCATCTGAGGAAGTTCAAAGGGGAAGCATGAAAAAGCCCGGGAGTGGCAGCTCCCGGGCCCGAACCGGCCCCGAAGGGCCATCACTTAAAAAGCGAGAGGTCAATATAGCACATGACACGGGAACAGCGACAAATCATGAAAGCCAGACGCAACGAGGCCCTGGTCTCCCAGGTCGAGCAGATCATTGCCGACGAAGGGCTGACCCAGGCAGCGGTATCCAAACTCACCAACGTCAATGCAGCCCGTCTCAACCAGTGGTTAAAGGGCACTTACACCGGCGATAACGGGAAGATCGAGCAGGCCATCCAGCGCTGGCTGGACTCCCGCGAGTCTGAGGCGGAGCTGGACGGCAAGCTCCCCGAAGATACCGACTGGGTGCGCACCCCCAGCGCGGCCTCGGTGCTCTCGGCCCTGAGCTTTGCCCAGATGGCCGGATCCATCAGCGTGGTGTACGGCGGCGCCGGCATCGGCAAGACCACCGCCATCCGCACCTACCAGAACCAGGCCCCCAACGTGTGGGTGGTGACGGCCACCCCGACCGTGGCCCGGCCTGGTCCGATCCTGACCCGGATCGCCCAGTCGCTGAACCTGCGCACCACCGGTGCCGTGCACGTGATCGAGAGCAATATTATCGAGCGCGTACAGGGTACCCGGGGCCTGATCGTGATCGACGAGGCACAGCACCTGTGCCACCGGGCCCTGGACTCCATCCGCTCCATCCACGATGCCACCGGTGTGGGCGTGTGCCTGGCCGGCAACGAAATCGTCTATGCCCAGCTGACCGGCGGTACCCGGGCCATTGGCTTCGCCCAGCTGTTCAGCCGGGTGGCCAAGCGGGTGCGCCTGAGCAAGCCCACCGATGCCGATATCACCGCCATCCTGGACGCCTGGGGCATCACCGACCGTGACAGCCGCAAATTCTGCATGGCCATTGGCAAGCGCCCCGGCGCACTGAGGGGCCTGAGCCAGACCCTGCGCCTGGCCAGCCTGTTTGCCAACAACGTGGGCGAGCCCCTGAGCCTGCCCATCATCCGTGATGCCTGGGCCGACCTGGGAGGTGATCTGTGACACGCATGTACCCAACCGCCTACCTGGAGTACCACGCGGACCAATACGCCGCCGCCATGCTCCACAAACAGGGCGTGAGCCTGGACCAGTACCTGGCCGACCCGGCCCGGTACCAGGACCTGCTGACCCGCCCGTTTCCCCTGCTGCCGGCACAGACCCGCGTGCGCACCCAACTGATGCGCAAGGAAATCCAGCGGGAACGCCTGGAGAAATTCGCCGACCTGGTGCGGGAAGAACAGCGCCAGGAGATCGAGGCCCAGCTGGAAAAGGAGCTGGACGAGTACCCACGCAACAACGTGCGGCCGTTTGAGCCCATGCGCCACCGGCGGTTTCCGAAGCGTCGCGGGTTTGCCTGTGGATTCCGCCGGGCCCGCAACACCACACCAACCCCCACACGAGGCTGAGAACCATGAGCACTGAACACAACGCGGACCAGTTCCGCCGTAACGCCAAGGGGCACCTGGTGCCCGTGGAGCAAATCAAGGACGTCGACCGCTTGCGGGACGACCTGGTGCAGAACGTCATCAGCCAGGTGCTGGCTCTGCAGGCCGAAATGCGCCGGGTGAAAGCCCTGTTGACCGATGAGGTGGATGCCTTCCTGGAGCTGTCGGCCCGGGAATACGACACCAGCTACGGCGGCAAGAAGGGCAATGTCACCCTGGCCTCGTTCGATGGCCAGTACCAGGTGAAGCGGGCCGTGGCCGACCACCTGGCGTTCGACGAGCGCCTGCAGGTGGCCAAGGAGCTGATCGACCAGTGCATCCACGAGTGGACTGCCGGCAGCCGCAGCGAGGTCCAGGCCCTGGTGGAACACGCCTTCCAGACCGACAAGGAGGGCAAGATCAGCACCGCCCGGGTGCTGGGCCTGCGCAGCCTGAACATCCAGGACGAGCAATGGCAGAAGGCCATGCAGGCCATCATGGATTCCATCCAGGTGACCGGCAGCAAGAGCTACCTGCGCTTCTACCAGCGCCAGGGGGTAGACGGCCCCTACCGGCAAATTCCACTGGATGTGGCGGCGCTCTGAGCGCCCGCCACACCACCACGCAAGGAGTTACCCGATGACCAACGAGGAGAACACCATGAACAAGAACCAACTGATTGAAGCCCTGATCGCCGGCCACCACGGACGCCGCCAGAACATGGAGATCAGCAAGGCCGACATGGAAGCCGTTGTCGACGCCCTGGGCGAGATCGCCCAGGACCGCCTGGCCGCTGGCAGCGAAGTGCCGCTGCCGGGTATCGGCAAGCTGGTACCGGTGGAGCGTGGGCCCCGATCGGGCCGCAATCCCCAGACCGGCAAAACTCTCCTGATACCGGCTTCGGTCAGTGCGAAGCTCAAGCCGGCCAAGGCGCTGAGGGAGGCACTCAACCATGGCTGAGAACAACGTGGAGCAGTGGCTGGCCGACTGCGGCAAGCCGGCAACCATCACCATTCTGCCGACCAAGGATGGGATCCAGCTGGCGCTGCGCTTTGGCGAGGAGAAGGCCAACCTGGAAAAACCGACGATGGTCCAGGGGCTCGCTCTGGTGGGCTGTGAGGCCATCCGCAAGGCGATCCGTGACCAGCTGGACGTCAGGTCCGAGGAAGTAGTCCGCATGGATGCGCAGGACCAGAAATCCCACTAGCGAAACGCCCTGCGGGGCGTCTGCCGGGCGTGGTGGTCCGGTACTGATGAGCAGCCACCTGACGGGAGGACGACATGGCACAGCGATTTCGAGCAACCGAACTGGGCCGGGAACGCAAGTGCACCAAGTGCGGTGACTACTGGCCGGATGATGCTGAGTTCTTCTACCTCAGCAAGGGAAAGACCCAACAGCCATGCAAAGCCTGTTATGCACAGCTGCCTTCCAGGAAGGCACGCAGGGCGGGAGCGGCAGCATGAGAAGGATTTACAAAGAATTGAAGCCCCTGTTCCTAGTGGCCTCCGCTGCGTGGGTACTGGGTTTTTTCGGAATGCTTGGTGCCAGCGCGGGGGCAAAGTTCGTCAACGTTGCCGTGGTTATTGCTTACGAAGAATCCCCCGTCGAGGAGAGCGACAGAGATGAATAAGTGGAACGAGATCAAGAAGCGCCTGGAGCACCTGGGCGGACAGGTCACCCTGCAGGCCGATGGCCACAAAGTCACCCTCAGGAAGGTCCACGACGGGAAGCGTATCTTCGTCGTTGTTTATGTGGACGACTACCAGCGAGGCGAATGGACCAAGGTGGAAGACGGGAAACCGGTGCACCCGGAAGCGCGGTTCTGGCGACCAATGAAGCGCGCTGCCTACAAGCGAAAAGGTTACAACCAGCTCAAGAAAGTATTCGGCAAGAAAAAAGCCGATCGGATGGTGACGCCCCAGGTAATTGGCTTTGTCCCAGATTTCGGTACCGAGGGATCCGCAGTGGCGCACCTGAGGAAACACTTCCCGGATCTGGAGATTAAAGAGGAGGCTCAGCCGTGAGTAACGATATTGAGCGGGAAGCGTTTGAGGCGTTCTGGCGTCGGACCATGAATACCGGGGTCTTTGATCTGGCCCGAACTAAATACCCTATGACCAGAGACGAGGATCAGCAGTACCTGTGCCACGAGACAAATCGCGCATGGCTGACATGGCAAGCACGCGCCCAGGCCAGCGCCGGGGTGGTGCCGGAGGGGTGGGCAGTCTGGAAGGATGCTGACAACCATATCCGAATCGACTCCCCAAGAGACGCGCATCTTTGCTGGAAGCGAGACGACAATCTGGCGGACAGCCACCCCATGAACATGCTGGCTGATCTTGGAGAGGCCATGCTCACCGCCGCCCCCACCGCCCCGGCTGGTGGAACGCCGGCAGCCCGGTGGCGAGAGAACGGCGAGCCTGACCCGCACGGCGAAAGATACAACGGGGAACGGGCGTCTCTGTGCCGTGGCGACGTGACCGATGACGAGCTGGCGAACGAGGTTTACCTGTACCCACACATCGGAAACCTCACTGCTGCGAAAGAGAGGATTCGCTGGCTATCGCGCAAGCTTGTCGAAGTGGAAGCTCTCGATATTGGGGCACAACGGCCCGGCAAAGACAGGGGTGTATCCGGTGGCTAAGGACAACCGCAAAAAGGTCACCGCCCAGGTCCACATCGCACGCAAGCAGCTGGGCCTGGACGAGGAGACCTACCGTGACGCCATTGCCCTGGCCACGGGCGGCAAGCGGTCCTGCGCCGACTGCACTGTGGCGGAGCTGTACCAGGTGCTGCAGCACATGAAGGAACGGGGCTTCAAGGCCCGGCCCCGCAAGCGGGTGGCGCAGCACCCGGGTACCCCGCACAACCTGGACTGGGAGCCGATGCTGCAGAAGGTGGAGGCCCTGCTGGCCGAGCTGAAGGCGCCCTGGAGTTACGCCGACGCGATCGCCCAGCGCCAGACCGGTATCGAGAGGGTGGCATGGCTGAAGAAGCCGGAACACCTGCGGTCGCTAATTGCGGCACTGGACGTGGAGCTGGAGAAGCGCCGCAAGCTGGACTTGTTGGAGCGGCAACTGGCTGAGAGCGGGTTAACGCTGGAAGACGTGGAGCAGCAATTCCCGAACATCCGCAAGGGCTGGCGTCGCCATCGACTGACCCTGGACCTGTTGGCTGACCACTACGCGGAGCGTGGCGCATGAAGTTAGGCCGCTGCCCCATCTGCCACAGCCATATCCAGTTGGAAGCGCTGATCCAGGACGACGCCGGCAGCGAGTTGCTGGGTGTTCTGTCTGGCCTTGGCCGACCGCTGGCCCGGCCCCTGGTCCAGTATCTGGGCCTGTTCCGCCCGGCCAAGAGCGACCTGAGCAATGCCCGGGCCCTCAAGCTGGCCCAGGAGACCCTGGCGCTGGCCGACCGGGACAGCCTGACAGCGGCGCTGCAGGACACCATCCGCAGCCTGCACGAGAAGCGCCAGCGGGGCGAGACCAAGCCCCTCAAGAATCACAACTACCTGAAGCAGGTGCTGGCCACAGTGGCGCCGGAAGCCAGACGTCCAGCGGCTGAGACGGAGAACCGCCGCCCCAACGTGACCGAGAAGAAACAGGGCATGGAAGAGAGCCCGGAGGAATCCCAGCGCAAGTGGGAAGAGCACATGCGCAAGCTGGGTGTTGACCCCGAGAAGTACACCACCAGGCCGAAATCCGGAGGCTGATATGACCGACTGGGATACCGATTACCTACCCACATCGCTGAAGGAACTGATTGACGTGATCGGCCTGGAAGCCACCCAGGCACTGGTCAGTGTCTACGGGGGCACCCGGCTGACGGTGCCGGCCAAGATGCGGGACGACCACCCACTGGCGGAACTGCTCGGCGTGGAAGCCGCCCGGACGCTGTCCCAGCACTACGCCCTGGAGCGCGTCGACGTACCCACCGGCAGCGCCGCCACCAAGGCCGCACGCAACCGGAAGATGCGGGAGGAACACCAGGTGGAAGGTATCTCGGTTCGACGCCTGGCGCTGCGGTACCGTCTCACCGAGCGGCGGGTGTGGGAGATCCTGGCCGAGAGTGTGCCGGATGATCGGCAGGCGGATATGTTCAATGAGTCGTGACCAACGGTTACACTGAGTTAACCATCACTTGAGGAGAACGAAATGTCGATTAAATACCTGCTGTTATCTTGTGTCTTGGTCATGACTTCGACCGTAGCCAGTGCTTCGGAAGATTACTTTGAGGAGTGGTGCGATACCTTCACTGCCCAAGGCATGGTCTCCTTGGCGGCCAACAGAATTTATGGTCGGACCAGCACGCTGAGTGATTCCGAATATGAGGCAAGAAGCCAATGGGTAAACGCCGCCTACAAGCGTGCGGAAGAGCGGTTCACCAAGCTTACTGGACAGGAATTCCAGGGCTATGAATTTGAGTCGGGCCGTGAAGACTGGGTATCCAGGTGCCAGTTAGCGGACCAGATCCAGTAGGAGTCCCCCGCACTGACTCGCTTTCGCTGGGCCTCGGATATGGTTGGCCATAGCCGATTAGCCCGGCGTCACCCCTCCACAAAACTCTCCTGTGTTTCCGCATTAGCTGATGTCTGTTCCTCAGGTTGCAGTTGAAAAACCGGCTGTATCCTAATTTTCGACACCCCGTAAGCCAATGGGGGTAAGCGCGGTTTTCCGGTGTTCTGAGCGGTTAAACTATTTCTGCTTACGATTTCGAAAAATCGCACTATGCTCTGTTTCAGTCGTACACAACAGGAGATGTCTATGCCGAAGAAGCCCACCCCAGAGGAATTGATGGAGGAACTGCGAGAGGTGCAGGCCTGCCGGAGCGCGATCACGGACCTGACCTCACCCTCCTTTGACATGCACTTGGTCGACCGTAACAACGTCGCACGGTTGCAGGGTTTCTTTGATCGTTACGATGAACGGCTGCTGAACGATTTAGAGCAGGTGTTGAGGCCCGACAGCTGACGCTTGGCTACTGATAACTTGCCATATCTTCCAGGTCTGAGTAATCTTTGCCCATCGTCTTTCAGGGGTGCAAGTCACGCCCCTGAAGGGCTTCAGGCCCAGACCTGACCCTCCCCGCCGCTAACCTGCGGCCATGGATAAACAAACCTTTCTCGACAAGTTCCGCGCTGGCCCCTGGCTGATCGTCACGATTGTGATGGCTGCCGTTGTCGGCTTCCTGTACCCACACCAGTTGGGCGTTCTGCTCTGGAGCCTGACCAAGCTGTCAGCCGGTGCATACCTCGGTTACTGGATTGACCGCTCGATCTTCTACTACGGCCGTCCTGGCGACATCTGTCACAAGGACATAGACACTGCACTGTTGATCATTGGCAGCATGATGCGACGCGCACTCATCATGGCCGCTGCCATCCTTGCCCTTGGACTGGGGGTCTGACCATGCCGCTGTTCCATCGAGTTGTGCGGGACATGGAACGCGACGCGCTTGTTCCGACCGGTACCTACATTCGGGTATGTCTTGCTGAGGCACTGCTGGTGGCGCTGTTACTACTCTTTCTCTGCGCTGCGGCCAACGCCCAGGGGATACCTGGTGCTGCCGATCACTATCAGCGTGAATTGACCCGCATTGTCCAGCAGGAGCAAGGCCTGGACGGGTTGGTGGTCGTCTACGCTGCACAAATCCACCAGGAGAGCGGCTGGCGCCCCGGCGTTGACAGCCCTGTTGGCGCCCAGGGTATAGCTCAGTTCATGCCAGCCACCGCCGACTGGATCGCCGATATTTACCCCGACCTTGGCCAGGCCGCGCCGTACTCCCCCGGCTGGGCAATGCGAGCGATGGTCCGTTACGACCGCCATATCATGGAGCGTGTAAAGCCGTGGTACGCGCGCGATGTACCTGCCTGTGACCTGTGGGCCTTCACCCTGAGTGGCTATAACGGCGGCCCAGGGTGGGTGTCACGTGACCGGCGTCTGGCCAGGGCTGCCGGTCACAACCCCGATCTCTGGTGGGGTCACGTTGAGCACTTCACCAATCGCGCCGACTGGGCAAAGCGGGAGAACCGCCACTACCCACGGCGAATACTCCGGGAACTGACGCCGCGCTACGCCAAGGCCGGCTGGCAGGGGATTGACCCATGTTCAAGATAATCAGCGGTGTGGTCATGCGATGGCTGGGAGGTGGCACATTGGCCGCCTTGTTGGCTATGGGTGGTGGCTGGCTCTGGCATGACTGGCAGACCGGCCGGCTGGAAGAGCGCCTGGCCGAAGCGCGCGGTGAATCAACCGACCTGCGCAGCAGCCTCAGCCATTGGCAGGCAGAAGCGGAACGCCGGAAGCAGGCACTGGACCAGGTGCGGCAGGACGTCAGAGCGGCGGAAGCTGCAATGCTCGAACTGGAAGCCCGGCTGGAACAGAAGGATGCCGCCTACGAGGAACTGTGGCAGCGGATACAAACGGCACCTGAGAGCGACGATGGACCGGTGGCACCGGTACTTCGAAAGACCCTGGAGGGCCTTCCATGAGGTGGCTGCTGGTATTGGTACTTGCTTTTGCGATGGCCGGTTGCGGCACCACCCCCGAACCGATCCCCACACCCGAACACATGCCGGCTCCCGTTGTCTGCGACCTGAATCAGGGCATAACAAAGCCGGAGCCCGAACCGGTGCGGCCAACCGGAGACTACACCCAGCGCCATGTGAGCGATTACGTGGCCCGCCTGCATCGTTGGGGCTCCCGGGGCTGGGAGAAATTGGCATCGGCCAGGCAGCGCAACGAACGCTGCAAAGAAAAACACGAACCAAATACCGCCGAATCAGAAGGTGAGGATCAGTAGTGGCGATCGATGAGAAAGCTTATGAGGAAGCTCAGGCGCTGACCGAGCGCCTCACCCGGGCCGGGGTGGAGCAGGCGCTCCAAGTTCACCTGGAGGCGCCGCTGGAATACAACGGCCAGCGCCTGTGCCTGGACTGTGACTGCCCCCTGGGCGGGGCCCGCCTGGAGGCCAACCCCAACGCTGTGCGATGCGTTGAGTGCCAAACCGACCATGACCGCAGGGGGGCGTAATGGAGTTGCTGGAGTTCAACTACGAGGCTGCCCGGTTCTGGATGGGGTTTATCCAGCTGGTCGCCCTAGTTGCGTTATTCATCTACACGCACCTGACCAACAAATCCAAGGCCAATGCCAGTGCGATCAACACGGTGCGCGGTGATATGGAGCAACAGTACGACCACCTGGAGGAGCGGGTCAGCCGTTCCGAGCGGCGGCAGGACGTCTTCGAGAGCAAGCTGGATGGAGCGCCCACGCACCAGGATCTGTCCAAGGTCTACGAACGGCTTAACGATGTGGCGGAGGACCTGTCCGGCGTGTCCGGTCAGATGCGCGCCCTCTCGCACCAGCTGTCGATGGTCAACCAGTACCTGCTGAACAACAAGGGAGACCACAAATGAGCTACCAGGACTTTCAGACCGAAGGTCGCCGTCTGGGCATTCTCCGCATCCTGTCACGGCGTAACCAGTTCACCACCAATGAGTACAGTCTCAGCGATGAGCTGGGCGGCAACTACGGCCACGTGGTCAGCCGGGATCAGTTGCACACTGACCTGGCCTGGCTGGAGGAACAGGGCCTGGTGATCTGCCAGCAGCCCCGGGCTGGCTGGATCGTCACCCTGACCAGCCGTGGTGGTGATGTGGCCGAGGGCCGGGCCCGGGTACCGGGTATCGCCCAGCCCAGGCCGGGGGTATAACCATGCCGCCGCGCTCAAAGATTTACGATCTGCCCCAGGATCTCCGTGAGGAGCTGAATGAGCGGCTGGTCAGCACCGGCTTCCAGAACTACGACGGCCTGACCGGCTGGCTGGAAGAGCGCGGCTTCAAGCTCTCACGCTCCGCCGTGCACCGGTATGGCCAGGATCTCCAGGAAGAGTTCGAGGAGGCCATGGGGGATGTGCGCAAGACCACCGAACTGGCCAAGGCCATGGCCACGGACCAGGAGGACGAGAGCGGCCACCTGATCGACGCCACCGCCCGCATCGTGCAGGACCAGCTGCTGCGGATCTCCATTGCCATGCGCAAAGCCGAGGACGATCCGGCCAAGGCCGCCAAGCAGCTGGGCAGCGTGACCCGGGCCCTGGCCGAGATCGGGCGGGTCTCACTGGGCCAGAAGAAGTGGGCGCGGGAGCTGCGACTGGAAGTGGCCCGGGAAGCCGCCGAGGCCGCCGAAGGGGCCATGGCCAGCCAGGGCATGACCCGCGAGTCCATCGACGCTATCAAGCGCGACATCCTGGGCATTGCGTGATGAGTGACACCCTGCCTGACTCGGTCCTGCTGCCGTACCAGAAGGCGTGGATTGAGGACGAGTCCGAACTCAAGATCGCCGAGAAAAGCCGCCGCACCGGCCTGACCTGGGGCGAGGCGGCGGACGCCGTGCTGACGGCCAGCGCTGCAAAATCCGCCGGCGGGACCAACCACTTCTACGTCGGCTCCAACAAGGAAATGGCCATCGAGTTCATCGATGCCTGCGCCATGTGGGCGCGGGCCTTCGACCGGGCCGCCTCCACCGTCCAGGAAGAGGTCATCGAGGACGAGGACAAGGATATCCTCACCTTCAATATCCGCTTCTCCAGTGGCTTCAAGATCCAGGCACTGTCCAGCCGCCCCAGCAACCTGCGGGGCCGCCAGGGTAACGTCACCATCGACGAGGCCGCCTTCCATGCCGAGCTGGCCGAAGTGCTCAAGGCCGCCCTGGCACTGACCATGTGGGGCTCGAAGGTTCGCCTGATCAGCACTCACAACGGTGCCGAGAACCTGTTCAACGAACTGATCCAGGACAGCCGCGCCGGCAAGAAACGCTACAGCGTCCACCGGCTTACCCTGGACGATGCCTGTGACCAGGGCCTGTACCAGCGTATCTGCCAGGTGCGCGGCAAACCCTGGAGCCTGGAAGCCGAGAAACAGTGGAAGGACAACCTGCTGCGGGACACAGCCACCCGCGAGGACGCCCTGGAGGAATACTACTGTGTTCCGAAATCCGGTGGCGGCGCCTACATATCCCGTGCCCTGATCGAGGCCCGGATGGTGGATGCCCCGGTGGTGCGCTTTGAAGGGACCGCTGAGTTCAATGCCTGGCCGGAGCACTTGCGCCAGGCCGAGGTCCACGACTGGTGCGAGAGCGAGCTGCTGCCGCTGCTGAAGGCGTTGAACCCGGAAGAGCGCCACTGCTTTGGTGAGGACTTCGGGCGCAGTGGTGACCTGACGGTCATCGCCCCCATGGCCATCAGCCAGCAACTCAAGCGGCGGACACCGTTCCTGGTTGAGCTGAGGAACGTGCCTTTCAAGCAGCAGGAACAGGTTCTGTTCTACATCGTTGACCGGTTGCCTGGCTTGCAGTACGGCGCCCTGGATGCCCGGGGCAACGGCCAGTACCTGGCTGAGCAGGCCGTCTATGAGTACGGCCCCGATCGCATCGAGGCGGTCATGCTTTCCCAGGCCTGGTACCTGGATGCCATGCCCCGGTTCAAGTCCGCCTTTGAAGACGATGGCATCGAGATTCCCCGAGACAGCGACGTGCTGGATGACCTCCGCGCCCTGCAGGTGATCAAGGGCATCCCCAAGCTGCCGGACGCGAAGACCGGCGAAGACAAGAAACGCCACGGTGACGCCGCGATCGCGCTGGCCCTGGCCTACTACGCCAGCTTCCAGCAGGCCGCCCTGGAATACGGCTATGAGGCGGTCCGCACCGGGCCCGACCAACGACACCACCGCCCGGTGCGCGCCACCGCTGGCTTCCGTAACCGAGGAGGACTGCTGTAATGGCGGAATCACCCATTGTGGACACAAGCGGCCGTCCGATCCGGAAGGCCGACCTGAAGAAAGAACTGGCAGCGCCATCGCTCACCGGTGTACGCCAGGTATGGCACAACGGCATCGCCAGCAACCTGACCCCGGACCGGCTCGGGTCGATCCTGCGGGCGGCAGAGAACAACGACGGCCACGACTACCTGACCCTGGCCGAGGAAATGGAGGAACGCGAACCCCACTATGCCTCGGTACTGGGCACCCGCAAACGGGCGGTCAGTGGCCTGGACGTGGTAGTGGAGTCCGCATCCGATGACCCGGCGGACGTGCGCCTGGCGGATGCGGTGCGGGACCTGGTGCGCGATGCCGCCTTCGGCAGCCTGATCGAGGACCTGCTGGACGGCCTGGGTAAAGGGTATTCGGTGGCCGAGATGATGTGGCACACCCGCAGTGGCCAGTGGTGGCCCCGCGAATACGTGTGGCGGGATCCGCGCTTCTTCCGGTTTGACCAGGCCACAGGCCGCGAGCTGCGCCTGATCGACCCGGAGAACGTGGCCGAGGGCATCCCCCTGAAGCCCTACAAGTTCATCGTACACAGGCCCCGGCTCAAGACCGGCATCCCGTTGCGGGGTGGCCTGGCCCGGCTGGTGGCGGTGTCGTACATGGCCAAGAGCTACACCCTGACCGACTGGTTGGCCTTCGCCGAGGTGTTTGGCATGCCGCTGCGCCTGGGCCGCTACAACGCCAATGCCAAGCAGGATGAGGTGGATATCCTGCGGGCGGCCGTCGCCAACCTGGGATCGGATGCCGCCGCGATCCTGCCCGAGGGCATGAAGATCGAGTTCCAGGAGATTGCCAATACCCGGGGTGGTGCCGAGTTGTTCCAGGGCCTGGCGGAGTGGGTCGACAAGCAGACCAGCAAGGCGGTGCTGGGCCAGACCATGACCACGGACGATGGCTCCAGCCAGGCACAGGCCACGGTGCACAACGATGTGCGGGAAGACATCCAGCGGGCGGACGCCAAGCACCTGAACTACACCCTGGCCCGTGACCTGGTAAAGCCGTTCATTGATTTGAACTACGGCGTTCAGCGCCGGTATCCCACCATCCGGATCCACATACCGGAGCCGGAAGACCTCAAGCAGCTGGTCGATGCAGTGGAAAGATTGGTACCGCTGGGGCTTCGGGTGGAGCGCTCGGTGGTCTCCGACAAGCTGGGCCTGCCGGATCCGGATGACGATGCGGAGGTTCTGCAACCACCTGGTGCGGTTTTACCGGGCCAGCAAAGCGCCGCTAACCGGGCTTTAAAGCGGGCTCAAAACCGTGAGTCCGTGGTCAATGAGGAAGATCCGGACTTCGCCGATATCGCCGAGGCGGAGGACGACTGGCAGCCCCAGCTGGCGCCGATGATTGATCCGATTGAACGCCTGGCCCGGCGCATCGCCGATGAAGGCGGTGACGAAAACGACTTCCTGGAGCAGCTTGGCGAGGTGCTGGAGGAGATGGACGAGACCGAGCTGGTGCGTCGGCTCGCGTCCAGCACCTTCAAGGCCCGGGGCCTGGGCGATGCGAAGGATGACTGATGGCCAACTTTGACGCCGGACCGGTACCACGCGATGCCCTGAGTTACTTCCGCGACAAGGATCTGCGGGTCGGGTTTGACTTCCAGGATGTCTGGGGCCAGGAGCACGCCCATTCGTTCACCGTGGCCAAGGCCATGAAACTGGACATCCTGGACGATATCCGCGCCGGCCTGGACGAGGCGCTGGCCGAGGGTAAGACCTTCCGGGACTTTGCCCGGAACGTCAAACCCAAGCTGCAGGAGAAAGGCTGGTGGGGTATCAAGGAGCAGGTCGACCCCAACACCGGCCAGCGACGCCAGGTACAGTTGGGCTCCCCACGCCGGCTGAAGACCATCTACGATTCCAACCTGCGCAGTGCCCGCTCGGCGGGCCAGTGGCAGCGTATCCAGCGCACCAAGGAAAGCCTGCCATACCTGCTGTATGAGCTGGGCCCCAGCGAGAACCACCGGGAAGAGCACGTGGCCTGGGCGGGGACGCTGCTGCCGGTAGACCACCCCTGGTGGAGAACCCGCATGACACCCAACGGCTACGGCTGCAAGTGCCGGGTACGCCAGGTGTCGCGGATGGAGGCGGAACGCCTGGAGCGTGAGGGCGTGCAGGATCCGCAAGCGGAACTGGAGACCGACCCGGAGACCGGCCTGCCCACAGGACGGCGCCAGCGGCGCACCATGCCGGTACGCCGTGAGCCCCCGCCCACCAGGATGGTCAGCTACACCAATAAGCGTACCGGTGAGATCACCCAGGTGGACCAGGGCCTGCACCCGGCCTGGGCTGGCAACCCGGGGCAGGATCGTGTGCGTGTCCTGCGTGATCGCATGACCGGGAAGGTGGACACTCTGGACCAGCGCCTGGCCCAGGTCACCACCCGCGACGTGATGGACAGCCCAATCCTGACCGACTGGGTACGCCGCCCTGATGGTGAACTTCCCGCCGGAGTGATCGATCGCCGCGCCCAAGGCGCCCTGGATGCCGACACTCAGGTGGTGCGGTTGGCACCGGGACGCCTGCCGGATCCGGACAGCCTGGCCGTCGAGGACTACAGGCGGCTGCCGGACGTGATCAACCGGGGTATACTGATCGCCCAGGACGATGACCGGCTGATGGTATTCCGAAGCCGTGAAGGTGACACCGGCAATCCATGGTGGCTGGCCACCGTCCGGCGCGGCGGTGAGAACCGGCAGCTGTACCTTACCGACTACCGTGTGGCCACTGACGAGGAGCTGGAACAGGCCCGCAGCCGTGGCCAGGTGATCCGCGCCTCAGAACAGCTCTGATCTGGTCAAATCTTGCTCGCATCACAGAGCGCCCTCAGACGCCCTAGAAGACCGATAACGGCCATGGCGCTACCATGGCCGGGGTCAAACCCCGTTCGTCGTTTTTAAATGGGGTTTAAATGCGTTCTCGGCGATTGCCAACCGATGGCCGGGTCCGATAATCTGTTTTCCACCTTCCCGCCGGATCCGTGACCCGGTTTCCCCGACACTATCCCGCACCCGACCAACACCCCTGAATTGTCTCAGGCCCATGCCTGCACCCTACCGCCGATAGTGTGGCGGCATGGACAACACAAACGCACTCCGCCTCACTGGCCTGGCCAAGGCCATCAACTCCGAACCGGTACTGGGCGATCGCCTGGCACTGAACGTTGAACTGCCCCCCGGCGAAGTGCCGGAGTGGGTCGAGCTGCTGCCTGCCGGGGAGATCCTGACTGGTCGCGACGGCCGCACCTGGCGCAACCGCGATCCACAGGCGGTGGTGGAAGCCTCCATGCACCCCGGCATTGACATGGTCATTGACTGGGAGCATGCCAGTGAGCACCGCGCCCCGAAGGGTGAGGACGCCCCGGCGGCGGGCTGGGTCAAGCAGATGGAAGTGCGCGATGGTGCCGTGTGGGGCCGGGTGGAGTGGACCAAGAAGGCCGCCGCCCAGCTCGAAGGCAAAGAGTACCGTTACCTGTCCCCCGTATTCCTGTTCACCCGCGACGAGCGCCTGATTGTCCGGCTTACCAACGCGGGCCTTACCAACCAACCCAACCTGGTGCTCAAGGCGCTCAACCAGCAATCCCATAACCAGCAACTCCATAACCAGCAACCCCACCAAGAGGAATCCACCGTGAAAGAACTGCTCAAGCGGTTGGGTCTGCCCGAGGATGCGACTGAGGATCAGGCAATCACTGCCCTCAACCAGCTCCAGACAGACCTGGAGACCGCGAAAAACCGGGAGTCGACCCCGAGCCTCGACAAGTACGTGCCCCGTGCCGACTTCGACCAGGCCCAGCGGCGTGCCACCAATGCGGAAAAGCAGTTGGACACCCTGCGCAAGGAGCGCGAGGACGAGGCCATTGATTCCGCCATCAACCAGGCGGTGGAAGACGGCAAGATTGCCCCGGCCACGGTCGACTACCACAAGGCCCAGTGCCGCACCGAGGGTGGCCTGGATCGCTTCAAGGCCTTCGTCGAAAGTGCCCCGGCCATCACCGGCGATTCCGGCCTGGACGGCCGCAAGACACCGGGGGCTGACAAGGCGCTCAACACCGAGACCCTCCAGATTGCCGGCATGATGGGCAACTCTGAAGAGGACCTCAAGAAATACGGAGGGGTCAACTGATGCCACTGACTCAAGACCGCATGACCGCCAGCCGTGACGGTGAGCTGATGCCCTTCGCCATCGCGGCGGGCCAGCAGATCTTCCTGGGGGCCCAGGTGGCCGTAAACGCCTCCGGCTTCCTGGTGGCTGGTAATGAAGCGACTGGCCTGACCTACATTGGCCGGGCCGAGGCGCACGTGGACAACACCGACGGCGCCGATGGCGACAAGACTGTTCTTGTCCGTCGTGGCAAAGCCTTCCTCTGGAAGAACGACGACGCCGATCCCGTCGGCCAGGACCTGGTCGGTAAACCCTGTTACATCCTGGACGACGAGACCGTCGCCGGCACGGATGGCACTGGCACTCGTTCCGAGTCCGGTACCGTGCTGGTTGTCGAGTCTGCCGGCGTCTGGGTCCAGTAAGGAGAACAACAGTGATCGTAAACAAGGCAGCACTCGACGGCGTGTTCTTCAACCTGAAGACCACGTTCAACCGCGCCCTGAAGGCCGCAGAGCCGGAGTGGGAAAAGATCGCCATGAAGGTGACCTCCAGCTCCTCCGAGAACCGCTACAAGTGGATGGAGCGTTTCCCGGCCATGCGTAAGTGGGCGGGCGAGAAGGTGGTCAAGCAGCTGAAGGCGCAGGGCTACACCATCATCAACGATGATTACGAGGCCACCATTGAGGTGGACCGTAACGACATCGAGGACGAGACCCTGGGCATCTACGGCCCCGAGGCCGAGATGGCCGGCTACAGTTCCGCCCACCTGCCGGACGAGCTGGTGTTCGACCTGGTCAACGCCGGCTTCACCGAACTGGCCTACGACGGCCAGCCTTTCTTCGACACCGATCACCCGGTGGGTAAGAAGGATGGCACCACCATCAGCGTCTCCAACAAGGGGACTGCGGCCCTGAGCCACGCCACCCTGGCAGCGGCACAGGCCAGCCTTGGGGCGGCCAGGACGGCATTGCGCAAGATGAAGGACGACGAGGAACGTCCGCTGAACATCAACCCCAATTTGCTGTTGGTACCGGCGGCCCTGGAGGACACGGCCAAGGCGCTGGTGAGCGTCGACCGCCTGGAGGACGGCAAGCCCAACCCGTACAAGAATGCGGCCGAAGTGGTGGTCTCCTCTCGCCTGACCTCCGACACCGCTTGGTTCCTGCTGGACACCACCAAGCCGGTCAAGCCTTTCATCTTCCAGGAACGCAAGGCACCCGTGTTCGTCTCCCAGACCAACATGGATAGCGACAGCGTGTTCCTGCAGAAGAAGTATCGCTACGGCGCGGAAGCCCGTGGTGCTGCCGGGTTCAGCTTCTGGCAGATGGCCTACGGCTCCACCGGTCAGGGCTAAGCCCCGCCGGCGCGTGATCTGAAAATGGCCGGGTGCGCCCGGCCATTTTTGAACCGAACAATCATTGGGAGGGCACCATGGCTGCCACCAAAACCAGCAAGGCACGTTCCACCAAGCAGGCCACCCAGGCCAGCAAGACCACCGCTGCCGAAAAGGACACCGCCAAGCCCGAGGTAACCACCCAGGGCGAGGACAAGCAGGCCCAGGACCAGGCCAGCAAGGACACCACTGCCGAGAAGGACAACAACCAGACCCAGGATGCCACCAAGCCCGAGGACACCAGTCAGGGCGAGGACAACCAGGGCCAGGATCAGGCCGGCGAGGATAGCCAGGACCAGGGCAACACCGAGGCCCAGGACGCGGCAGGAGGCGATCAGGCATCACCGGCGGATGGGGGCGACAGTGGCGACACCAAGGATCCGCAAGCGAAACCGGAAACGGGCGGCGAGACGCAGACCCAGGAATCACCGGAGGTGAAGCGCATCGGGGTTCGATCCACCACCCCCAGCTTCCGCCGGGCCGGTTTCCAGTTCGGGCGCACCGAGACCTTCCTGGATGTTCGCCGGCTGACCGACGAGCAGCTGCAGGCCATCCAGGAAGAGCCGCGCCTGGTGGTTCGCCCGTTGACCACGGGCGGGGACCAGGAGGCCTGATATGGCTGTCTACGCCACGCTCCAGGATCTGATTGACCGCTTCGGGGACGATGCCGTCCTCGTGGCGTCCGATCGGGACCGGGATGGCCAGATGGACACGGACGTTGTCGACAAGGCCCTGCTGGATGCAGACGCCGAGATCGATACCTACGTGGGCCAGCAGTACAAGCTGCCGCTGCCCACGGTGCCGCGCATCCTGACCAAGCTGGCGGTGGACATTGCCTTTCACACGCTGTCACCGGAGGCCGACACGGCCACCGAGCATCGCAAGACCCGCTACGACAACGCCATCGCCCTGCTGCGTCGCATTGCCAGGGGCGAGGTCAGCCTGGGCATCCCCCAGCAGAGCCCGGTGAGCATCAAGCCCGAAGTGACTTCCCGGCCCCGCCGCTGGGGCCGTGACCGGAGGCTGACATGAGCATCGGCCTGACGTTCGACCTCGCCAGTGTGGGCCGTCTGCAGGAGCGGATTGAGCGCCTGGGTAGGGTCAATCGGCGCGAGCTGCTGGAGCAGCTGGCCGGTGTCGTTGAGAGCCAGGTCCGCCGGCGGATCAGCGAGGAAAAGGAGTCCCCGGACGGTGAGCGTTGGCAGGCCTGGACCTCTGACTATGCCGCCACCCGGCACGGTGGCCAGTCGCTGCTGGAAGGTGACGGCGGACTGATCGATAGCGTGACCAGCGAAATTGACGGTGACCAGGCACTGACCGGCTCCAACCTGGTGTATTTCGCCATCCACAATTTCGGGGGTACCCCGGATATGGCGCCGGGGCCGGCGGGTATTCCGGCCCGGCAATCCCTCGGCTTCAACCAGGACAACCTGGACGAGATCGAGGCGGTGGCTGACCGCTGGCTGGACAACCATCTGGAGGCGGCATGAGCGGCGATATCAAAGAGGCACGGGACACCATCGTGCAGGCGATCAAGGATGCCGTGCCGGGCCTGTACACCTGTGAAGCCCACGGTGGTCGCTTTGACCTGGGCGAGCTGAAGCGCTGGAGCAAGCAGGCCCCCGCCGTATTGGTGGCTGCTGTCTCGGTACCGTCCATTGCCGATGACGCTACCCGCATTGCCGAGGTGCGCTGGGTGGCTTACCTGGTTACCCGCGACACGCCCCAGGCCACCCGGGATGTGGCCGCCCTGGACTTTTCCGAGGCCCTGTTGCGGCTGGTGCGGAAAAACACCTGGTCGTTGGACAACGCCCAGAAACCCGAGCGTGTGGCCGCCGAGAACCTGTACAGCGGCAACGTGGACCGCCATGGCATGGCGCTGTGGGCGGTAAGCTGGCAGCAGGGTATCAGCCTGCGGGCCACGGATATCGCCGAACTGGCGGACTTCACCCTTTATACCGCCACCCATGAAGTGGGTGACGGCCCGGTTGCCGAAGACCGGGTTGAACTGCCCCAGGAGTAATGACTGTGAGCAAAGACACCATCTACGTGAAACCCCGTGAAGGTCTGCGGATCCGCCAGGAGAACGGCAGGCCGCTGCCGGCGGAAGGACGCCACGTGCCTCTGAACTCATTCTGGCGCCGCCGCCTGCGGGACAAGGACGTGGTGGCCGCCCAGGCCCCCCGGAAGGCGAAGGCCAAAGCCAAATCCACTGAGATCAAGGAGGCATAAGCCATGATCAGTGCCGGAATTTTCAACGATATCCCCGCACAGCTGCGGGTGCCTGGCGTCTACATCGAATTCGACGACCGCCTGGCGGGCAACTCCGCCTTCCAGGGCCGGCTGCTGGTGATGGGCCAGCGCCTGGACACCGGCGAGCGGGAGGCCCTGGAGCTGAGCCGGGTCACCAATCCGGACCAGGCCGACCGTTACTATGGTCGGGGCTCCATGCTGGCCGAGATGCTGCGCCATGCGCTGAACGCGCAGCCCTACCTGGAAACCTGGGCGCTGCCCCTGGATGACGTGGAGTCTGGGTCCGGCGGTGTGAAGGCCACGGGCAAGATCGCCCTGGCTGGCAGTGCCAGCGCCGCCGGCGCCATGGTGCTGTACATCGCCGGGTACCGGGTGCGCATTGGCGTGGCGGTGGGAGACGATGGCGAGGCCATTGCCCAGGCGCTGGTGGATGCGATCAATGCCGACACCCGGCTGCCGGTGACGGCCGCCGTCAATGGTACCACCGCCTCGGAAGTGGACCTGGAATGCCGCTGGGCCGGCGAGACCGGGGACGATATCGATATCCGGTTTGCCGCCCTGGGCGAGGATCGTATTGCCGGCGTTACCCCGACCATTACCGAGATGACCGGCGGCGCCAGCAACCCGGACCTGGTCGGCGCGATCGCTGCCCTGGGTCCGGAGCAGTACAACTGGATTGCCTGCCCCTACACCGACACCGCCAACCTGACCGCGCTCAAGGATGAGCTGGACGATCGCTATGGGCCGATGCGCCAGATTGGTGGCCGGGCCTTTGCCGCCTTCCGGGGCACCCATGGTGAAACCGGCACCTTCGGTGGCGACCACAACAGCCCGCACCTGACGGTGATGGGGACGGGTCAGGCCGTCAGCCCCACCTGGTTGTGGTGTGCGGTAAACGCTGCCGTGGCCGGCCAGGCCCTCGCCACCGATCCGGCCCGCCCGCTGCAGACGTTGCAGTTGCCCCTGATCCTGGGCCCGAAGGAAGCCGATCGCTTCACCGACACCGAGCGCAACCTGCTGCTGTACGACGGCATTGCCACGTTCAAGGTGGCCAGCGATGGCACCGTGAGCATCGAGCGCCAGGTGACCACCTTCCAGGAGACCGACAGCGGCGTGCCCAGCGATTCCTACCTGGACATCAATGTGGCGGAAACCCTGGAACGTGTGCGCTATGACCAGCGTGCCCGGATCCTCCAGCGGTACCCGCGCCACAAGCTGGCCGAGGACGCCGATGCCGGCAACTTCGGCGCAGGCCAGCCGATCGTCACGCCCAACGTGGTGAAGGCGGAGCTGTTGAGCCTGTACCGGGATTTCATCAGCCGGGGCTGGACCCAGGACTACGAGGGCTATGCCGAGTCACTGGACGCGGCGGTGGACACCGAGAACCCGGGCCGCCTTAACGTGATCGACTCGCCCAAGCTGGTTGGTCAGTACCGCATCCACGCCATGCAGACACAGTTCCGGAAGTAGCCTTTAAGGGCTGCGTAAAACCGGTTTGAGACAGGAGTAAACCGTTATGAAAATCACCGGCAACGTGACCGTTCGTGAGGGTGGCGAAGAGCTGCTGACCGACGGCAAGGGTACCCTCAACCCGGGTGGGTTTGAGCGTGAAGCCAAGATGAACGGCCGCCGCACCGTTGGCTTCAGCGAGAACCCGGTGGCGCCGACGCTGAGCATTGTCATCCACCACACCCAGGACACCGACATCGTGCGGCTGTCCAACCTGACGGACGCCACCATCCTGCTGGAAACCGATAGTGGCCAGACCTGGATGCTGCGTGGGGCTTTCTGCGCCAGCCCCACACCACTGGATATGGGGGCCGGTACCGTTCAGCTTGAGATGTCTGGCCTGGCCCTGGAGCGTGTGTGATGGCTGAGGTAGACGTTGAACTGGAAGAAGGCCTGGTGGTGGGTGAGAAGACTCACAAAAAGGCCAGGATCCGGGAGTTGACTGCTGGGGATATCTTCGATGCCCAGGCCGAGGCCGAGCGTGTGATCCAGACGGAGGAAGGTCCCCAACTGGTGACCAGTCCCAGCGCGGTGGGTATCCATACCCTGCGCCGTCAGATCGTCTGCATCGGCGACCTGGACGGACCGCTTTCCCTCAAGGAGATGCGCAAGCTGCACCCGGTCGACCTGGAGCTGCTCCAGGAAGAGAGCATGAAGCTGGAACAGGCGGTGATCGCCTCCATTGCGTCCCGCGAGGTGGCGCAGCGGGGGCGAGCTGATGAGGGCCAGGCCGAATCTTGACCGCGCCACTGTGTGGGTAGCCCGGGCCACCGGCTGGGCCCCACACGACATCGATAGCCTGCCCCTGCGCCGCCTGATCAACACCCTCCGAATCTCGAGAGACACCCATGAGTGAAATGACCGCCAGTGTTGCCCTTAATCTGACCGGTAATTTCGAGCAGCGGGCGGACCGTTACTCCCGCGCCATGGGCAATTTCAGCCGCCAGACCAATCGCCAGCTTGGCATGGTTCGCCGTTCCGCCCGGGCAGTCGGGCGCGGCCTGGATCGCATGGGTAATCGCTATACCGCCTTGATCACCGGGGCCGCTGGTTTCGGTACTCTGCGCTCCCTGACCCGCATGGAAGAACGGTTCACCCGCTTGGGCATTCAGGCCCAGCGCTCCGAGGAAGAGATGGAGAGGCTGCGCCGTACAATCTTCGAGACCGCCCGGGCCCCGGATATCCGCGTGGATCCCTCCGAGATCACCAGCGCCATCGAGTCCATCGTCGAGAAGACCGGCGATCTGGAATTCGCCCGGGAGAACATCCGCAACATCGGCCTGGCCATCTCCGCCACTGGGGCGGCTGGCCAGAACATCGGCGAGATTATGGCCGAGTTCCAGAAGATGGATATCAGCGAGTCCGCTGAAGTACTCCGGGTCATCGACACCCTGAACCAACAGGGCAAGCAAGGTGCTTTCACACTCCAGAACCTGGCATCCCTCGGGCCACGAGTGGTTACCGCCTACACCGCCATGGGCCGTGAAGGCTCCGGAGCCATCAAGGAAATGGGCGCTGCGCTGCAGGTGATTCGCATGGGTACCGGCAGCTCGGAACAGGCGGCCACCGCTTTTGAGGCACTACTGCGTACGCTCCAGAATGCCGACAAGGTGAAGGCCTTGCAGCGGGGCGGCATCCAGGTGTTTGACCCTGAAGAGCTGGAAAAGGGACGCCAGGTGTTGCGGCCCATCAACGAGCTGATGGTGGAGATAATCCAGGCCGTGGATGGCCAGACGACCCGGCTTTCCTCGGTATTTGATGCGGAGGCAATGCGGTCCTTCAACGCCGCTGCCGGGGAGTTCCAGCGGACTGGGTCCGTTGCCAGCCTGGAGAAGTTCATGGATGTGCATGGTGACGGTTCCGCGACCATGACGGACTCGGCCAGGGCCGCAGGATCAATGGCCGGGGCGATGCGAAGCCTCGGGGCAGCCTGGAACAACTTTGCGGATGACAACCTGACGGACACCGTCCAATCGGCGGCTGACGCCCTTAACAGCCTGGATCCTGAGACAGTGGACCGGTGGCTGAAGATTGGAGGTGCCCTTGTCGGCATCGTCGGCGCCGCTGCTGCCGGTCGCTATGTGACAAAGCTGGGGGCAGACCTGTTCGAGGGCGGTCGCCGGCTGATGGGCCGTGGGCGTCGTGGAGGTGGGGTCGCCGGTGCCCTTGGTGGCGCCGTCGCCGGTGCGGCACCTGTTCCTGTGTACGTCGTCAACATGCCAGGCGGTTTTGGTGAAGGTGGCAGGCGCCGGGGTGGCGGTCGTGCGACTGGCAATAGCCGCCGATCGAACCGGGTAAGCAATTGGCGCATGGCTCGGAAGGCGCCGTCCCTGCGGATGTTACCGACCGCCGGCGTCGGAGTTTTGGGTACCGCTGGAGTGGCGGTTACTGGCGCCGGGGCTGCCGGCTATGGGGCCGGAACCATGATCAGTGACTACCTGCTCACCGACCAGGGCCCGCTCGGCACTGAGACTGGCCGAAAGATTGGCGACTCGATCGGAGAGGCCGTCGCCAAGACCCTGGCCTTTTTCGGCAATGACGAAGCCCAGAGGGCGGTGGCCATCAATGAACGCCGTGATGCCGGCACCCTGAAGATCGAGGTTAACCAGGACGGCAGAGTAACCGAAGTAACGCCGACACGGGGTAACGACGGCCCGGACATGGAGGTCGAACGCGGCATGTCATACATGATGCCGTGACACCCGCCGCCAAACGTAACAAGAGAGGTTCCCATGCCCTGGTCTGATCGAATCGGTGAAGCCGTCGCCACCTTTCGAGGCATTGAGATTCACCTGGAACGCACCAGCCAAAACCCTGGCCGTAGGGTGGAGGTCCACGAGTATCCGCTACGGGATCAGCCATACGCGGAGGATCTGGGCCGGAATAAGCGTGAGTGGCAGATCGAAGGCTTTCTGATCGGTCCGGATTACGATCTGGCCCGGCAGCGCCTGGCCGATGCTGCGGAAACACCAGGTGCGGGTGAGCTGGTCCATCCCTATTACGGCACACACCAGGTCGTGCTGGTCGGTGGTATCCGGATCCGCGAGACCACACGGGAGGGAGGTATTGCCCGCGTGTCCTTCACGGTGGTCCGTGCGGATGACCAACCGCGCCTGCCCAGGGTCACCCAGGACACCCAGCGCCAGGTGCAGCGCACCGTGGCCGAGGCGGAACAGGCGGTGCTCGATGACTTTGAGGAGAACTACAACGTCCTGGACCTGGCCACCGATCGGGTGGCGGCCGTCGAGACTGCCTTGCAGAACGCACTGCGAGGCATTGAAAGCACGGTGGGCGATGTTACGGGTCCCATATCGGAGCTGATCCGGACGCCGGCAGAACTCGGAGCACAGATCCTGGAAAGCATTGCCTCGGTGCGTGATCTGATCAATGAGCCTCTACGCGCCCTGGGTGTTTACGACGACCTGTTCAGTGCCGGCGATGAACCGCCGGTGACGTCACCCCTGGATCCGGAACCCCGCCAGCTGCAAATGACCGCGATCCGTGCTGGTAACAACCTGGTGCGTCGGGCGGCCGTGCTGCAGGCTGCCCAGGTGGCAGGCGATACGGACTGGAGCGCAGCGGACGACGCGATCGGTGCCCGGGATACCATCACTGCCGGCATCGAGACGCAGCTCACTTCCGATTTTATCCCCGCCAATGAGGTCTACACCCGCCTGACCGCCGTCCGGGCTGCCGTGGTGCGTGACCTGGAGGAACGTGGAGCCCGGCTTCCTCAACTGCGTTCAGTGACGCTACAGCAGCCTCTGCCGGCGCTGGTGGTGGCACAGAAGCTCTATGGGGATGCGGCTCGTGCTGACGAGATTGTTACCCGCAATCGGGTAGCCCATCCGGGGCGTGTGCCGGCGGGCGATGAACTGGAAGTGCTGGGGGAATAGAGAAAAGGCTGAAGGGCTTCAGGCCCTTTGGTACTGCGTGATCAGGCCACCATTAAACCGACTCTACGGGCTGATTACCAGAGTTTTTTTGAAGGCCCCCGACGGCCAGCCCGCGCCGGGGGCCACAAGCAAGCGGGCCTTATGTCTTCACGGGTTGAACTTCTCATTGACGGTAATCGCCACGGCGGCTGGAAGTCCGTGGATATTCGCCGTTCCCTCAACGCAGTGGCGGACCACTTCGATCTGTCCGTGACGGAAAAGTGGAGCGAATCCTCCGAACCCGCACCGGTCCGCAGCGGCGCCGAATGCCAGGTGTTTATCAATGATGAGCTGGTGATCACCGGTTATGTCGATGATGCCCTGCCGGCCTACGACGCCAACCAGCACAGCCTGGTGGTGAGTGGCCGCTCCAAAACCGCCGACCTGGTGGACTGTTCCTCCCGCCGCAAGACCTGGAGCAACCCCCGCAAGCTGGAAGCCATCGCCCGTGAACTGGCCGAGCCGTTCGGCATTGAGGTGGTGGTCGAGGCAGACACCGGCGCCCCCATCAAGGCCCCAGCCGTGGAGGCGGGCCAGCCATTCTATGAGGCCCTGGAACAGATGGGCCGTTACCGGGCGGTGATCTTTGTCTGCGACCCCCAGGGCCGCCTGGTGATCACCAAGCCACCCCGTGGACGCATCGATACCGCGCTGGCGCTGGGTAAGAACATCCGTAAGGGTTCCGGACGTTTCTCGGTTCGTGACCGTTTCTCCCAGATCATCGTCCAGGGCCAGCAGCCGGGGGACGACCTGTTGTCCGGCGAGCAGGCGGCCAGCCCGGAGGGTGTGTCGACCGACCCTGTCATCCGTTACCGCCCCCAGGTGATTGTCGCGGATACCGCCGTGGACACCGCTGGCTGCCGGCAGCGGGCGGAAAACGAAACCCGTCGACGTCGAGGCCGTGGCCGTGGGCTCACCTATACCGTCGCTGGTTGGCGCCATGAAGGCGGGCTGTGGACACCTGGCTTTGAAGTGGCGGTGCGGGACCAGTGGCTGGGCATCGAGGACGACATGATCATCGACAGCGTTCAGTTGTTGCTGGATGGCCAAGGCGAGCGAGCCGAGATCCAGGTGGTACCGCCTTCCGCGTGGGATCTGACGGCGGAGCCTGAGCCAGTGAAGGAACAGGAGGGCTTGTGGTGAGGCAGAACCTGGCTCGCCTGCTGGCCCCGGTCTGGCGCCGTCTCCGGCTGCTGGTTTCCCGTGGCGTTGTGCGCCTTTCCGACGATGGCCGGAAGCTGCAGGTGGTGCAGCTCGACATGCTCGCCGGCGAGACGGCCGCCATGGAGCGTTTCCAGCAATACGGCTTCACCTGCCGGCCGCTGGATGGTGCCGAGGCGATAGCCCTGGCCGTGGGCGGATCCCGTGGCCACCTGGTGGCCATCGCAGTGGATGACCGCCGGCACCGGATGAAGGACATGAAAAACGGCGAGGTGGCGCTGTACACGGACGAGGGTGATTACATCCACATGAAGCGCGGCCGCATTGTGGAGGTGAATGTTGGCCAGGACCTGAGAGCCAACGTCGGTAACCAGGTGACGGTCAATGCAGGGGCCAAGATAGCGGCCACCGCGCCGGAAGTGACCGTGGACTGCGACACCACCGTCGTGACAGCCGCCACCAGTGTCACCCTCGACACGCCCCATACCATCATCACCCAGAAGCTGACCGTGAAGGGTCCAATCATCGGCCAGGGCGGGATGGCCATCAGTGGGGGCAGCGGTGCGTCGGTGGATGGTGATATGCAGATCACCAATGGCGACGTCAAAGCTGATGAGATCTCACTCAAGCATCACCGCACCAGTGGCGTCGAGCCTGGCAGCGGAACCTCAGGGGATCCTGTGGTATGACCGATATCGCGCTCCAGCCTGGCTTTGACGGCCGCATTGATATCCAGCTGCAGGGCGGCGACCTGGTGGCCGACGACGGCCTGCGTACCGCTGTTGTGCTGTCCCTGCTCACCGATCGGCGGGCGAACCCGGGCGATGCCCTGCCAGATGGCAGCGATGATCGGCGGGGTTGGTGGGCCGACATTCTGGCCAGGGTTGAAGGTGACCGTTTTGGATCCCGCCTGTGGCTGCTCTCTCGCGAGAAGAACCTGGCTGAGGTGCGCCGGCGTGCCGAGACCTACGCCGCCGAAGCACTGGAATGGCTGCGGGAAGATGGCATTGCCAACACCATCGAGGTGGAAGCGGAGACCGTGGCCACCGATCGGCTGGGCATGAAGATCCGGATTATCCGCACCGATGGCCAGGCGATTGAACAGCGCTTTAACAACCTTTGGGAGAGTCTTTAAATGCCGTTTGAACGTCCTTCACTGAGTGATCTCCAGGAGCGCATCCGTGCCGACATCCGGGCGCGACTGCCTGGTGCTCAGCCGGAGCTGCGGCGTTCTCTCCTGGGTGTCCTGGCGGACATCGAGGCCGGTGGCATCCATGGCCTGTATGGGTACCTGGACTTCCTATCCAAACAGCTGTTCCCAGACACCGCCGAGTCCGAGTACCTGCAGCGCTGGGCCCGGATTTGGCGCGTGCCTGCAGTGGATCCTACAGCGGCCAAAGGCGATGTAACCTTCGCAGGCAATGAATGCAGGGACATTACTAAAGGCACCCGCCTGCAGGCCAAGAGCGGCGCCGAGTACCTGACCGACGAGGCAGTAACGATCGTTGGCGGTACCGCCACGGTTTCCGTCACAGCCACCGAGACCGGAGAAGCAGGGAATCTGGACGCCGGTACCGAGCTGGAGATCGTCAGCAGCCTGTCCGGCGTTGAGGGTACCGCGACTGTGGGCGCGGAGGGGCTGACCGGCGGCGCCGATCCGGAAACCGAGGAACGCCTGCGCGAGCGCCTGCTGGCACGTATCCAGCGCCCGCCCCACGGTGGCAGCAGGGACGACTACATCCAGTGGGCCCTGGAAGGTCACCCGGACGTTACCAGGGCATGGGTTTATCCAAGCGAGCTGGAGAACGGGTCCGTCACCACCCGCATCATGACCGACGAAGCCACTGCCGATGGCACACCCACAACCGAGGTTGTCGACGCAGTACTGGCATACATCGAGTCAGTGCGACCGGTGGCATCCGTGCCTTATGTGATCGCGCCCGTGGCGGTACCGCTGGACCTGCAAATCACCATTACTCCGGACACTCAAACGGTTCGTGACCGTATCGAACTGGCCGTGCGGGACTTCCTGCGCCGCGAGACAGAGCCTGGCTCCACCATTTACCTGAGCCAGCTCAGCGGCATCATCTACGTGGCCGCCGGCGAGAGCCGGCACACGCTGGTCAGTCCGGCGGCTGATATCACCCATCAGACCAATGAAATAGCCACACCCGGGGTGTTCACATGGACCGCCTGACCGCTGATCAATACCGCAATCAGCTGACGGCGCTGGCACCGCCAGGGCAGGCCCTGCCAGATCAGTCAGACAGCAATTGGCAGCAGCTGCTGCAAGCCCTGGCAGAAGAGTACGCCCGCCTGGATGGCCGTCTCCACGACCTGGTCAAGGAAGGCAACCCGGAAAGCACCAACGAGCTGCTGACCGACTGGGAGCGCCTTCTGGATCTACCAGGCCCGTGCGACAGCCTGCCGGAGACCATCCAGGAACGACGCCTGGCGGCACACGGCAAACTGATCCGCGTAGGTGGCGCCAGCCCTGCCTATTTCATCGAGTTGGCCGAGAGCCTCGGCTACCAGGTAACGATCACCGAGTACCGGCCCTTCAGGGCAGGATTCTCAGCCGCAGGCGATAGCCTGACCAACGAGGAATGGCTGCACCACTGGATGGTAAACGCGGCGGAAACCGCCGTAGTCGAATTCAGCGCCGGCCAGAGCGCCGCCGGCGAACCAGTGCGTAGCTGGGGAGAAGGCCAGCTGGAGTGCCCGATAGAGCAGCTCAAGCCCGCACACACCGTTGTTAACTTCAGTTATGGGGAATAGACATGCATCGTATTGATGGTCCAGGGGCGACGAATGACAACAAGTTCACCGAGGGCGATCCTGCGGCCGGTACGCGGGCTACGATTGTAACCCCTGAATGGCTGAATTCCGTGCAGGAAGAATTGGCCCGAGTAATTGAAGATGCCGGTTTAACACTGAGTAAAGAAAGCAGTTCCCAATTGTTACAGGCCTTGGACGTAACAAACCGACCTTTCAGCTACAAAAGTATTGCTGAGGATCTATCGGGAAAGCCCATCAAGAATGGTAGAGCTTACTCTTTCAGCGAATTTAAGCAGGGCTCAGGGATCGGTGGTGGCGATTTTATCGGAGACACCTCGCTCGCCAAAAGCGGTCACGGCCTTTTTGGGTGGTCGCCAACTGTGCCGCCCATATCCGCTCAGCCCGGAGAGACGTACCAAGAAAAACGCGATAACTATCTTAATGGGCTAGGCGAAACTGACCCAGGAGGTACAGGGCTATTCGTTCGTCAATCTAGAGTTGCTACCCCGGAACAGTACGGTGCGGATGGAGTGCTGGATGACACCCTTCCGTGGCAAATGGCGCTCGCCTATAGCAATCGCCATGTGTTCGGAAAATATGGGGCCACCTATAACATAAGCGACAAGCTCGACATCACCTCATGGAAAAATGTTGATCTAAACGGGTCAGCGCTGAGCTTTGAGCTGGATACGACCTCTCCGGGATTCAATGTCCAAAGCAATAATGTGGACATCCACAACGGCTCGATCACTGTAGTTGGTTCGGTTATGGGCGGATATGGAGGGTCGCTCAACTGCATCTACTCAGGAAACCAAAGCACCGGAGAAGGCTACAAGAATCTTCACTACCATGATTTGACGGTTTCTACCAATCGGGATGATGCTGGCGCTCACATAGGAGTCATTGGAGAGTGCCGCAACTTTGAGATCTACAATATAACGGTGCCAGACAATCAGGTCTGCCGAAACATTATCGGCATCGAGTGGGGCGGCACTCCAGGCGGTGGCACAGGGCACCCTCACAACGGAAAAATTTACAATATCAAGATTGGCGCGATTAGTACCCCGACTACGGACTTCGCCTACGCGGTATGGTGCTCTGGGGCTTTTAATATCAATATCCAGAACATCACGATGGAACAGGGCTTCGGCTTGCTGATGGCTACCCGTGGCGACAATGCAAACACCTATGCACCGGCCCGCTATAAAGCCCTTGTCGGCACAGGCATCACCTTCGAAAACCTTTCCATCAACGCTTGTTACGGGTACGGGATCCGGGTTGTCGGGAGCCATCGAAGCGAAACGCTTGACCCGGTTCCGATGTCGGTTAAAGGCAGAGGCCTTCGGGTAGTTGGACAGAAGCTGAACGGAAACAACAATTTCGGCATGAGCTTCGAGCAGTGCCGGGACGTTCATATTTCTGGCATTGATATAAGCGGCGATACTGCCGGAGGCAGCTTTTGCGGCACCGCTGTTGACGGTCTATTGCTGGAAGATGGAGAGATTGTAGATGCTGACCTCTATGGTGCGCTATTGGGCAGCGACAGCGTCTTATCTAGGAGATGTCGAATCCGTAACATAACCTTCAAACGCAATAACGCCAACGGTGGTGGGCTGACTTCAACGGCAGCGGTCAGCATCCGTGCTTCTGAGGACTGTTCGGTTGAAGACTGTGTTTTCGGGGAGGAGGGAGAGACCGAAACCCAGAAGTACTCCATCGCCATCGCGTCCAATGCAGCCCGAGTCCGCCTGCAAAACAACCACACGCACGCCTTGGCCGCGTCTGGTGTTGCCTACCATAACCCATCCTCCACGGATGCGAGCGGTATAAACAATACTGCTGCTGAGGGACTCACCTTAACAACTGGAACTTGGCAGACACCGGTTTTCACTGGGGCTTAACGTTAAAGGCCTGTCCGCCAAGCTGCTGAAAAACGTGGCTTGGTGGGCAACCTAACTCAAGGTTAAAGCGCCTTTAATTTGACTGCGGCCCGGCGTCTCATCCTTTATGGCCTGAGATCTCATACTTTGCGACGCGCTACACAGGTTCATCCTCACGGTAACAGGTCAGCACTATCGTTGAAATACTCCAGGGTTCATAATACTGTATATTTAAACAGTATCGGATTGAACCATGAATGACCTGCTGAACATCCTGTTCACGGACGCCCGCCTGTGGCACGGGCACCGCCGGAAGACCACCACACCCGCGCCGGACCCCACCGGGTTCGCCGCCCTGGACGAACAGCTTGGCGGCCTCGGATGGCCCCGGGGCGCCCTCAGCGAATGCCTGCTGGACGCCCCCGGGATCGGTGAACTGCAACTGGTACTGCCCCTGCTGCGGCGGGTAACCCACCGTAAACAGGTGGTGTTCTGGGTTAACCCTCCCATGACACCCTACGCCCCCGCCCTGGCCCGTGAGGATATCGACCTGGACCAGTTGGTGGTCGTTCGGACCGAATCCCACCCGGATCTTCTATGGACCCTGGAAAACTGCCTGCGCTCCACCGTCACCGGCCTGGTCATGGCCTGGCCCGGCACCATGGCCGCCCGGGACATCCGCCGCCTGCAACTGGCGGCCGAGGCCGGCCAGAGCAGTTGCATCCTGTTCCAGTCCCGGCGGGAAGCCCACCAGAGCTCCCCGGCCGCCCTGCGCCTGGAGCTGGCACCCGATCCTTCCCTGGACCTGCGGATCAACATCCTCAAGCGGCGGGGAAGCTGGCCCGGTGAAGGCTGCACCCTGCCCCTGAAGGCCCGGGCGGGACAGAGCAACCGGGAACCCTCCGCCACGGTGATCCGCGGGCCCTGGCCTGACGGACCGGCACCATGACCTGGCTATACCTGCATTTCCGGCACCTGCTGCTGGACCATATCGACCGCTCCCGGCACGATACCGGGCCGCTGGCGGTGCTGTCCCACAGCACCCGGCAGGTGCTGCAGGCCTGCCCCCGGGCCAGGGAGCTGGGCATTCAGCCGGGCATGGCCCTGAAGACCGCCCTCAACCTGGCGCCGGAACTGGTCATGATCCACGCCGACGATGCCCGCCAGGGCGAGATACTGGAGCAACAGGCCCACTGGCTGTACCGCTACATGGACCGGATCACCCTGCATCCCCCAGACGGCCTGCTGGCGGAGGCCGCCAGCGTACAGCGACTGTACGGTGACCTGGAAACATTGCGACAGAAACTCCAGCAGGCCCTGGACGAACGACAGCTGAACGCCACCCTGACCACCGGTGCGACCCCCCTGTCGGCCCGCCTGCTGGCCCGGGCCGGGGTCCATTGCTGTACCGGGGAGGCATCGCACATGCTCGGTCAGCTGGAGGCGCTCCCCCTGGCCCATGCCGGCTTTGATGAACGCACCCTGCAACGCCTGACCCGTCTGGGCCTGACCACCCTGGGCCAGGTCTTCCGGCTGCCGGCCCCGGAACTGGCCCGCCGCCTGGCGCCGGAAACCCTGGCCTATGTCCAGCGGCTACAGGGGCAGCGACCGGATCCGCAGACCAGTTGGCAGCCACCCCATCACTTCCGGCAACGGGCGGATTTCAGCCTGCCCGTGGAGAAAGCCCAGGGCCTGCTGTTTGCCCTGCAACGGATGCTGTCGGAACTGGAAAATGACCTGCAATGGCGACAGCAGGACACCGACAGCCTGTTGCTGATACTCCACCATTATCGCCGGGAGCCCAGCCGCCTGCGGGTACGCACCACCGGCCCCGAACACCGGGCGGACGCCTTCCTGGGTCTGCTCAGGATTCGCCTGGAACAGCACCCGCTCCAGGCACCGGTGGAAACCCTGGAGCTGAAGGTCACCCGCTTCCTGGGCCGCCAGGCTGCTACCAACACGGATCTGCTGGGGGAAGCCACCGATCCCGGCGAAGCCTGGCACACCCTGGTCAGCCGCCTGCAGGCCCGGCTGGGGGAGCAGGCCCTCAGTCACCTGGCCCCGGCGGCGGACCACCGACCGGAACGGGCCTGGAGCACCCGCAGCCTGACCACCGGACACCAAGGCCACAGCGGGGCTATGGCGCACCTGCCCCTGCGCCCGCTGTGGCTATTGCCACACCCGAGCCCCCTGGACACCACACCAGAGGCCTGGCTCAGCAGCCCCGAGCGCATCAGCGGAGGCTGGTGGGATGGCGCCCGGGTGATGCGGGATTACTACATTGCCCGCCTTGCCACCGGACAACTGGCCTGGGTCTATCGGGACAACCAGCAGAACTGGTTCGTCCATGGCTGGTTTGGTTAGGAGACGCCCCATGAACGGTTATGCCGAGCTGCACTGCTTCAGCAATTTCACCTTCCTCACCGGCGCCTCCCACCCCCACGAACTGGCGGAGAAGGCCCTGGAGCTGAAGTACCGGGCCCTGGCCATTACCGACACTTGCTCCGTGGCCGGTATGCCCCGGGCCTGGCAGGCCCTGAGGAAAAGTCCGGTGGCCCTGATCACCGGCAGCTATTTCGAACTGGAGCCGGGTGCCCCCAACCCGGCCCCTACCCGACTCATCCTGCTGGCCCGCACCCTGGTGGGCTATGGACAGCTCTGCCGACTGATCACCACCGCCCGGCGCCGGGCCCCGAAAGGCCACTATCAACTGCTGCCAGAGGACTTGGAAACCCATGCCCTGGACCACTGCCTCTGCCTGTGGCTGCCACCGGCACCGGAGCAGGGCCGGTTTGGCGAGGCACGTCGCACCGGTGAATGGCTGCTGAGCCTGTTCCCGGACCAGCTCTGGCTGGCGGCCAGTCGCACCCTGGAATCCGGGGAGGACCAACGCCTGCAGCGTATCCATGCCCTTTCACAACAGCTCGGACGCCCCATCGCCGCCACCGGCGAGGTGCACATGCACTGCCGGCATCGCCAGCCTCTTCAGGACGTGCTCACCGCCATCCGCCACAACACCAGCCTGGAAGACGCCGGCCATCACCTGTTCCAGAACGGTGAACGCTACCTGCGTCCCCTGCCCGTGCTGGCGCGGCTGTTCCCGGAAGCCTGGTTGCAGGAGACCCTGACCATTGCCGAACAGTGCACCTTCCGACCGTCCGAGCTCCATTACGAATATCCATCGGAACTGATCCCCCCCGGCGAGACCCCGGCCAGCTGGCTACAGGAACTGACCCGCCAGGGCGAACAACGGCGGTTTCCGGACGGCACGCCAGCGGATATCCGGGCACAGATCCACAAGGAACTGGCCCTGATCCATCAGATGCAATACGAGCACTACTTCCTGACCATCCAGGACATTGTCAGCTTTGCCCGCAGCCAGGACATCCTCTGCCAGGGCCGGGGATCGGCGGCCAACTCAGCGGTCTGCTATTGCCTGGGCATCACCGAGGTGGATCCCCGCCAGGTGGAGCTGCTGTTCGAACGGTTTATCTCGAAGGATCGCGGCGAACCCCCGGATATCGACGTGGACTTTGAACACGAACGCCGTGAGGAAGTCATCCAGTACATCTACCGGCGCTATGGACGGGAACGGGCGGCCCTGGCAGCCACGGTCATCCGTTACCGCCCCCGCAGCGCTATCCGGGATGTGGGCAAGGCCCTGGGTTTTGATCCGGTACAGGTGGAGCAACTGCTCAACGGCATCGACTGGCGGGACCGGGAAACCGACTGGCGCGGCCAGATCCTGGACAAGGGGCTGACCCGTCACGAGCGCGTCGCCAACCAGTTCTTTACCCTGGTGAAGACCCTGCTGGGCTTCCCCCGGCACCTGTCCCAGCATGTGGGCGGCTTCGTGATCAGTTCGGGCCCGCTGGCGGAACTGGTACCCACGGAAAACGCCGCCATGGAAAACCGCACGGTGATCCAGTGGGACAAGGACGACCTGGAAAGCCTGGGGCTGATGAAGGTGGACGTACTGGCCCTGGGCATGCTGACCGCCATCCGCAAGGCCCTGGCACTGATCCCCGGGAAGGACGGTAAGCCCCTGACCATGCAGGGCATCAAACGGGAGGAGAAAGAAACCTACCGGATGCTGCAGAGCGGCGACAGTATCGGCGTCTTCCAGGTGGAGTCCCGGGCCCAGATCAACATGCTGCCGCGCCTGCGACCGGAAAAGTACTACGACCTGGTCATCCAGGTCGCCATTGTCCGCCCCGGCCCCATCCAGGGGGATATGGTGCATCCCTACCTCAAACGACGGCATGGCCTGGAGAAACCCACCTACCCCAACGACGACGTCCGGGCGGTGCTGGAACGGACCCTGGGGGTCCCCATCTTTCAGGAGCAGGCCATCAAACTGGCCATGGTGGCCGCCGGCTTCACCGCTGGCGAGGCCGACCGGTTGCGCCGGGCCATGGCGGCCTGGAAGTCCCATGGCGACCTGACACCGTTCCGGGACAAGCTGATCAACGGCATGCGGGCCCGCGGCCACGACGAGGATTTTGCTGAGCGGCTGTACCAGCAGATCTGCGGGTTTGGGGGCTACGGCTTCCCCGAGTCCCATTCCGCCAGTTTTGCCCTGCTGGTGTATATCTCCGCCTGGATCAAATGTCACCACCCCGCCGCCTTCTACTGCGGCTTACTGAACAGCCAGCCCATGGGCTTCTACTCGCCGTCGCAACTGATCCAGGATGCCCGTCGTCATGATGTCACCGTGCTACCAGCCGATGTAAATCACAGCCACTGGGACTACACCCTGGAGGGGCCCGAAAAGCACTTGCGGGTCGGCCTTCGGCAGATCAGGGGCCTGAATCCGGCCAGTGCCGATACCCTGTGCCGGCAGAGACCACCCGGCGGCTACACCAGTGTCCGGGAACTGCGCCAGCGTACCGCACTGCCCCAACGGGACCTGGAACTGCTGGCTGGCGCCAATGCACTGGAGGGCATCAGCGGCCATCGCCACCAGAGTTACTGGCAATTACTGGGACACGAGCCCGCCGCGCCCCTTTGGGTTTCCGAGGCCGGTGATGACGATAACTACCGGGCAGAGCAGGATGACATCAACCTCCCGGAGCCATCGGAAGGCCAGAATATCCTGGCGGATTACGCCAGCCAGGGCCTCAGCCTGCAACGGCATCCCCTGGCCCTGCTGCGGGAACAGGGCGAACTGCGCAACTGCCTGAACTCCCAGCAACTGAAAACCGCCGAACCCAACCGCCCGGTCCAGGTTGCCGGCCTGGTCACCGGTCGCCAGCGCCCCGGTTCCGCCTCCGGCGTGACCTTTGTGACCCTGGAAGACGAATTCGGCAACATCAATGTGGTGGTCTGGTTAAACACCGCCCGGCAGCAACGCAAACCTCTGCTGACATCGCGGTTGCTGCATGTGAAGGGCATTGTGGAGCGTGAGGGGGATATCGTTCACATCATGGCCGGGAAGCTGACGGACCTGAGCCACCTGATTCATACCCTGCCGGTGGCCTCCCGGGATTTTCAATAAGACTATCGCTAGTATCCATTGCACCTCGCCGGCTAATTGGGAGCATGGCTCCAGGGACATACTGATATTTTCCCTTTCAGGCCCGCAATGAGCCTATCGGTCTGGGGGTATGGGTGGCCCTTTCGCAGCAGCGCCAGGGATGGCGCGGAGCAAGGCGGGTGCCAGGGACGGCCCCTGAATTGCAGCGGAGAAAGGGCCACCCATACCCCCAGGCCAATCACCATTAGTCCCAGACAAAAAAGCCCCGAAAGACTAAATGTCTTTCGGGGCTTTCAGACTACCAGCAAAAACAATCAGCTAAGCAGCTTGATCATCACACCGGCTGCCACCGCAGAGCCGATAACACCAGCCACGTTCGGCCCCATGGCGTGCATCAGCAGGAAGTTCTGCGGGTTGGCCTCAAGACCAACCTTGTTGGAGACCCGCGCCGCCATTGGCACCGCGGATACACCGGCAGAACCGATCAGCGGGTTGATCTTCTCTTTCACCATGGAGTTCATCAGTTTGGCCATCAGAACACCACAGGCAGTACCCACAGCGAAGGCGACGATACCCAGCGCCAGGATACCCAGGGTCTGGGCATCCAGGAACTTGTCCGCCATCAGCTTGGAACCCACGGACAGGCCAAGGAAAATGGTGGTGATGTTGATCAGCGCGTTCTGGGCAGTATCGCTCAGACGCTCAACCACGCCACACTCACGCATCAGGTTACCGAAGCAGAACATGCCCAGCAGGGGTGCCGCATCCGGCAGGAACAGCACCACGGCGATCAGCACCACCAGCGGGAAGGTGATCTTCTCCCGCTTGCTGACCGGACGCAGCTGGCTCATCTTCATTTCCCGCTCTTCCTTGGTCGTCAGCGCCTTCATGATCGGCGGCTGAATCATCGGCACCATCGCCATGTAGGCATAGGCCGACACCGCGATGGCGCCCAGCAGATGCGGAGCCAGTACGCTGGAAACGTAGATGGATGTGGGACCATCCGCGCCACCGATAATACCGATGGCTGCCGCTTCCAGGATGGTGAAATCAAGAACACCCAGCCAGTCGAGCAGCGCCGCACCCAGCACGGTACCGAAGATACCGAACTGGGCAGCCGCGCCCAGCAGCATGGTCTTCGGGTTGGCCAGCAAAGGACCGAAGTCGGTCATTGCCCCCACACCCATGAAGATCACCAGCGGCCCGATGGTGCTGCCGATAACCACGGAGTAGAAGTTATACAGCATGCCATTGCCGTAACCGAAATCCTGCGCAATGGAGTTCGCCATCGCCATCTCGGAGTAGCTGGCCTCTTTCACCGCCACCTTGAAGGCGTCCTTCAACTCGGGCGTGATCGCCTGCCCGGCCTGATAGGCCACATCCAGAGGCGCGGCCAGCGCGGCAAGAATCTCGGCATTACCGCCCTTCAGCGCGAAGTGGATGGCATTTTCCGCCGCAGTCAGGGCAAGCCCTGCCTCCGGGATATTCGCCAGGATACCGCCGAACCCGATGGGTACCAGCAGCAACGGCTCAAACCCCTTGCGGATCGCAAGGAACAGTAGAAGAAGGCCAACGGCGATCATCACCACCTGACCAGGTTCTATATTGAACAGGCCACTGCCCGTCCACAGCGTTAGTAATTTATCCATGGAATGCTGGCCCTTATGCGATTGTCAGCATTTCATCATCAGGAGAGACGGCATCACCGACCTTGATGAAGACTTCGCCGATAGTACCGGCCTTGGGTGCCCGAACCTCAGTTTCCATCTTCATGGCTTCGAGGATGATCAGTACATCGCCTTCCTCAACCTGATCGCCCGGAGAGACGTTCACCTTGAAGATGTTGCCGCCCAGGGGAGCGACCAGGGGTTCACCCTCGCCGGCGGCGGGAGCGGGCACAGCTGTGGCTGCAGGTGCCGCACCGGCCCCACCCTTGGCTTCGACCTGGCTGATTTCACCACCTTCGGAAACGGCAACCACGTACTCCTTGCCATTCACGGTGACGGTATAGGTTTCCGGGCCGCCCGCGGACTTGGCCGGTGCGGAAGCCGCAGCGGCGTCCTCAGCGGTGGGTACCGGCTCAAAGGCGTCCGGATTGCCACGGTTCTCCAGGAACTTCAGGCCGATCTGCGGGAACAGGGCGTAAGTCAGAACATCGTCCACTTCCTGGTCCGCCAGCTTGATGTTCTTCTCTTCCGCCAGCTTCCGGAGTTCCTCGGTCAGCTTGTCCATTTCCGGCTCGATCAGATCCGCCGGACGGCAGGTAACCGGTTCCTTGCCCTCAAGAACCCGCTCCTGCAGCTCCTTGTTGAAGTCAGACGGTGCAGCGCCGTACTCACCCTTGAGGATGGCGGCGGTTTCCTTGGAGATGGACTTGTAGCGCTCGCCGGTCAGAACGTTCAGTACCGCCTGGGTACCCACGATCTGGGAGGTCGGCGTCACCAGCGGGATGAAGCCCAGGTCCTCACGAACCTTGGGAATTTCCGCCAGAACGTCGTCGAACTTATCGGTGGCATTCTGTTCGCGAAGCTGGTTCTCCATGTTGGTCAGCATGCCACCCGGCACCTGGGCAATCAGGATGCGGGAATCGGTGCCTCGCAGGCTGCCTTCGAACTTCGCATACTTCTTGCGCACCTGGCGGAAGTAGCTGGCGATTTCCTCGAGCAGCTCCAGGTCCAGACCGGTGTCACGGTCGGTACCTTCCAGGATGGCCACCACGGCCTCGGTGGGCGAGTGGCCGTAGGTCATGCTCATGGAAGAAATGGCGGTATCCACGTTGTCGATACCGGCTTCCGCAGCCTTGATGGCGGTGGCGGTCGACATGCCGGTGGTGGCATGGCACTGCATGTGGATGGGAATATCCAGCTCTTTCTTCAGACGGCTAACCAGGTCAAAGGCCACGTAGGGCTTGAGGATGCCGGCCATGTCCTTGATGGCGATGGAGTCCGCGCCCATATCAGCCACTTCTTTCGCCATATCGACCCACATGTCGATGGTATGCACAGGGCTCGTGGTATAGGCGATGGTGCCCTGGGCATGCTTGCCGGTCTTGCGAACGGCCTTGATGGCGCGATCCAGGTTACGGGGATCGTTCATGGCATCGAAGATCCGGAATACATCAACGCCATTCTCGGCAGCACGCTCACAGAAGCGATCCACCACATCGTCCGCGTAATGACGGTAACCCAGCAGGTTCTGGCCACGCAGAAGCATCTGCTGTTGGGTGTTCGGCATGGCCTTCTTCAGTTCGCGGATCCGCTCCCATGGATCCTCACCCAGGTAACGGATGCAGGAGTCAAAGGTTGCTCCACCCCAGGATTCCAGAGACCAGAAGCCGACCTTGTCGAGCTTCTCGGCAATCGGCAGCATGTCATCAAGACGCATGCGGGTTGCCAGCAGGGATTGATGCGCATCCCGCAGGATAACGTCCGTGATCCCCAATGGTTTCTTGGTGTCAGTCATCGTGTCAGCCTTCTGTTAAAAGGTTCTAGTGTTCTGCGCCGGTCACTTCTTGTGGCGTGACCGGTATTGTGCAATCGCTTTTTTTATTGCTTCCGCCGTGTCGGGATCAACCGCGGCGGGTGCAGATGCTTTGGCACGTGGCGCCTTCGCCGGTGTTGCCGGCTCGGGCGGCGCGAAACGGCCTATGATGGTCGACATGATTCCGGTTGCGAATACCAGGATAACCAGGAATACGAACACGAAACCCATGCCTGCGATCATCAGGTCGACCGCCTGTGACATCAGCTCACTCATAACATGTGCTACCTGTGTTGAATGTGATGACTTTCCTCTGACAGCGGTGTCCCAACCCTTACAACAACTGGAACTAAGACCATTGTCGGAGGCAAAATCCTGCGTAATTTACCGTTTTATTCCTGACAGGGCAACTTGGTTATTGGCCGGAAACCCGCATTTTTCCAGCACTTCACATCTTGCAATTGGCATTACCACGTATTACCCCTTCATGGCAAAAAGGGCCTTTTCAGGCCGCTTTCAAACCATCCGCACACGGAACTTTCTGCCCTTGACACGGCCGTCTTCAAGCCGCCTTAGCGCTGTCTTTGCAACCCCGGACTCAACGGCCACGAAACTCTGAAACGGATCGATATGGATCTTTCCGACCACCTTCCCGGGCAACCCGGCCTCCCCTGTCAAAGCCCCCAGGATATCCCCGGGGCGCACCTTGTCCTTTTTTCCGCCGGACAGACAGAGCGTCACATACCGGGGTTGGATCGGTGCGAGGGGTACGGCCAGCAACCCGTCCACTGACAAGGGTTCGATGGTTTCTCCAACAGACCGCTCCAACTGGGTGATCTTGTACGCCCTGGCAGGTGTAAAAAAGGTGACGGCCAGCCCCTGCCGACCGGCACGCCCCGTCCGCCCGATGCGATGGGTGTGGGTTTCCGGCGACCGTGCGGGCTCGAGATTCACCACCAGCGGCAGGTCATCGATATCCAGCCCACGGGCCGCCACATCGGTGGCCACCAGAACCGTGCAGCTCTGATTGGCGAAAAGGGTCAGCACCAGGTCCCGCTCCTTCTGCTCCAGATCTCCGTGCAGCGATCGGGCACTGAAACCGCTACGGGTCAATGACGAAGCCACCGTGTCACAATCCTGCCTGGTGGCACAGAACACCAGACAGCCGGAAGGCTGTTCCCTGGACAGCAGTCCCATAAGGGCTTCCGGCTCCTGACCCGGTGACAGCTCGTAGAACTGCTGCTGGAGGGTGGCTGTCGACTCTTCACCTCCACTGACCGTCACACTGATCGGGTCTTGCTGATACCGACTGCTTAATTGACGTATCGCGTCCGGCCAGGTGGCCGAGAACAGCAGCGTCTGACGATTCTCGGGGCAATGGGAGGCAATGGATTCCACCGATTCCTGGAAACCCATGTCCAGCATTCGATCCGCTTCATCCAGCACCAGCATGCTCAACCGGTCGAGCGAGAGCGTGCCCTTGCGAAGATGGTCCTGCACTCGCCCCGGGGTACCCACCACGATATGGGCACCATGGCTGAGTGAACCTATCTGCGGACCGATTGGCGTGCCACCGCACAGGGTCAGAACCTTGATGTTGTGATAGGCCCGCGCCAGCTCCCGAAGTGCCTTGGCCACCTGATCCGCCAGTTCCCGGGTGGGACATAACACCAGAGCCTGCACCGCAAACTGCTTGGGGTTGAGCCGCTCAACCATTCCGATACCGAAGGCAGCGGTTTTGCCCGATCCGGTGCGGGCCATGGCGATCACGTCCCGACCTTCCAGCACCACCGGGATGGCCTCCTGCTGTACCGGCGTCGGGGATTCGAAGCCAAGCGTTGTCAGGTTGTCGAGCATGGCGCTGGACAGGCCAGGTATCTGGAATCTAGTCATGGGAGGTCCGGAAAGGAGAATGGAGGTTACGACAAGGGTCGTCAGACGCTTATAATACCGGAAACCGTCGTCAATTCAGAATCGCCCACGGAACCAAGCATGCCATCACTTCAGGATCAATTACTTAAAGCCGGCCTGGCAGACGAGAAGAAACTCAAGGCCCACCAGAAGGAAAAAAAGAAGCAGCGCAAGCAACAACCGAAAGGCGCCGTTCAGACGGATGAAACCAAGCTCCGCGCCCAGCAGGCCCGGGAAGAAAAGGCCGAGCGGGATCGCGAGCTGAACCGCCAGCGCAACGAAGAGGCTCGCCGCAAGGCCATTGCTGCCCAGATCCGCCAGCTTGTGGACACCAACCGCCTGGACCGCAGCCGTTGCGACACCGACTACCAGTTCGTTCACGGCAAGAAGATCAAGAAGATCCTGGTGGACGGCACCATGACCGATCAGCTCTCACGGGGCCGGCTGGCGGTGGTTTTCGTCAATGACCACTATGAAGTGGTGCCGGAGCCGGTGGCCCGCAAGATCATGGAGCGGGATGAAGCCGCTGTGGTGGTCCTGCATGAGCGCACGCAGCAGGCGGAGCAGGATGAGGACGACCCTTACGCGGGCTACGAGATTCCGGACGACCTGATGTGGTGACAGCCACCCCGCGCCTTCCCTGGCACGGGGCCGGCTTACCGGTTGTTACTCCCCGCTACAGGCAGGCAAGTTATCCCGCCCGACCGATAGCGCGTTGTTGGTGAACTGGCAGCCGTAGTCCGGATCGGCCACCACCTTCGGATCCAGCACCTTGTCGCCGCCGGGCTTGGGACCACCGTTGACCCAGGTCAGCCAGTCGATGGTCGCGGTGGCAATCTCGGTACCCGAGAAGTCACAGTGACTGGGCGCCCGGATCGCGCGCTGCACCAGCAGATCACCGTTACCACGTATTTCCGCCCGCTTGCGATAAAGTTGCTGGTGCTTAAACGGCACGTAGAAGTCCCCCAGGGTATGCATGGTCAACACCGGCACATCGAAATTGCCCTTCACCAGGGGCAGCCAGCGCACACCATCGCTGCGAATGGGGTTCGCCAGGAAGTCGGCACGCTCCCGGTCAACCTGCCGGTTGAAGCGCCACTCGTCCCAAGTCATACGGTGACCATCGGTCCAGCGGTAGATACGCCAGGTGTTGTCATAGACGTTCCGTGACAGGATGCCATTCAGCGTGCCATCGGATCCCCCCGTGCCCAGCACCGCATACTGCAGTCCGCCAACGCGGAAGCCATATTCGAAGATCGGACGTTCACCACCGGTCAGTTCCTCGGCGATGCGGAAGAGCCTGTCGCCCGCTTCACCTTTCGGCTCCCAGGCATTCTCCCCGTCCACGGCAACGAAAAGCTCGTCAAGGATCAGTGGCAACAGTTCCTGGAACTGGTCCTGGGGATAGTCGCCATAACCCGCCAGCTCCTGGGCCACCCGGGTGTAGTCTCCCAGCCAGTCAAACTGGTTCTGTTCCGCCTGACACAACGGCATCGCCCCCTCATACCGGACCGGATAACGGGCTGTGTACAGGGTTTCCTTCTCCACCGCCACGGCGGCGGTGTGGCCGCCCATGGATCCGCCGGCGATCAGGTACTGCTGCACGTCCCCATAGTCGACACCCCAGTCCTGCTCCAGGTAATCCGTCACCTCCAGGGCAAGCTTGTTGGTGTCCTCCAGTGCGGCACGCACGTCGTAGTAGTTCGCGGAGTAGGATGAGGCCGCCCAGGCATACCCGGCGCCCAGGGCGACATTACGGAAGGGGACGCTGGGAACCACCCGTCCCAGGGTCTCGCCCTCACCCCCGTAACCACGGGCCCACATGATCAGGCCGCCATTCCAGTCCTCGGGAACTTCCACGGTATAGGCGGCCTCCCCCTGGATACCTTCATAGCGCCCCCAGTGCCGGCTGCCATTGATAACCGCCTCGGACAGCCCGGCGGCCGACGCATCAAAAGACAGGGGATCAGCCACGATAAATTCACGGCTATCATGATCACGGACCTGTTCAGGCCATTCCCACCAGATAGCATTGGCTGAGGTGGACACCCCCAGCAGGACAGCGCTCAGGCCCAGGGCGGCCAGCGCGAATCGTTTGTTGTTCAAGGTAACCTCCACTTTCCTTTTGTTGTTATAGGTCGGACCAAAGCACGCCCGACGAATATGCCATTTTGTGAGGCACGTCTAAGTAAAGGGGAGGGATGATCGTTCAGCTAATACGCCACACTCTTCTTTTAACACCATTTTGCATTTCGAGTATCTTTGGCGGCAGACTAGCAAGCGGATGTTTCAGGAAGGTTGGTCGGAGCCTCCGACGGGACGGGAGGGGTACGGATGCAGGCACTCACCGTGCCCGCATCCGTACCTCAGAGGGCAGTTTGATCAGGAACAGGCCGGGAGGCCCAGAGAATCCCGCCCCTGGGTGCCGTCATCAACGGTATGGTCGCAGCCGTACTCTGGATCGGCAACTACCGCCGGATCCAGCACCTCGTCACCATCAGGCTTGGCACCACCATTAACCCAGGTCAGCCAGTCCACCAGTGCGGTACTGATCTCCGTACCGGTGAAATCACAATGACTGGGCGCCCGGATGGCACGCTGAACCAGCATGCCATCGGCACCATTTTCGATGGCGCGCTCGCGATACAGTTGCTGGTGCCTGAACGGCACGTAGAAGTCACCCAGGGTGTGCATGGTCAGTACCGGAACGTCGAAATCACCCTGAACCAGCGGAATCCACCGGACACCATCGTCCCGAAGTGGATTCACGCCAGTGTCGGCACTAATCCGTGGGATCTGGCTATTGAAGTTTTCTTCATCCACCGACATGGGATCACTGTCTGTCCAGCGGTACTCCCGTCCGGTGTTGTCATAGATATTCCGGGCCAGGATGCCAGTGACGTCACCGCTGCTGCCACCGGTTCCCAGCACCGCGCCCTGTAGCGCCGGATTCGGGAAACCGAAATCATAGAAGATCGGGCGCTCTCCACCTGTCAGATTCATGGCGATCTGCTTGACCCTTTCACCATTCTGGTTGGCTGGTACCCAGGTGATGTTACCACTACCATCCGTCTCGAACAGGTTCACCAACATGCTTGGCAGAAGGTCCTGGAAATCTTCGTAGGGCTCATCGCCATACCCGGACAACTCCTGAATGACCCGGGGATAATCGCCCAGCCATTGGAACTGGTTCTGCTCCGCCTGACAGAATGGAGCCGCCCCCTGGTAATCCACCGGATAAGCCGTACGCTCCATGTTTTCACGATCGACCGCCGCCGCAGCCGTGTGTCCGCCCAGGGAATACCCGGATATCAGGATCTGCTGGGGATCGTCATAGGCGTTGCCGAAATCCGCCTCAATGTAGTCCATCACCTCCAGCGCCAGCTTATTGGTATCCTCAATCGCCGCACGCACATCGTAGTAGTTGGCGGAATAGGATGAAGCCGCCCAGGCATAACCAGCCGCCAGCACTGTCGCCCGCCAGGCGGCGTCCGGAACAGACACATCCAGGGTTTCGCCCGTTCCGCGATAGCCGTGGGTGTACATAATCAACCCATGGCCATTCCAGCCGTCGGGAATCTCGGCTGCGTAGACAGCCGGCCCCTGGAGGCCCTCATAGGTACCGTAGTAGGCTGACGCCGAGGGTGACGCTGAAAACGAGATATCGGCTGCGGGAGCAAACTCACGGGAGTCATGGGTTCGTGTGACTTCAGAGTCATCACCACCACTGCTGCCGCTGCCGCCGCCGCAGGCCGCCAGCATGGACGTGGTCAACAACGCAGCAGTAATCGCAAACCCAAGTTTGTTTTTGTTCAAGGTAAACCTCCGACTTTTATTGTTGTATCTTGGCCGACAAGAAATTCCGCCATGCGGAATATCATTTTGTACAACCAGAGGTTATTAGAAGGGAGGAAAGAACGTTCCGCGAACACACGAGATACATATGTATGCGCGCTATAGGTTTCTTGTGTCACTTTTGATGATAATTTGCATTCCAGTAACAAACGGGGTGTTTGTGCCGCACTACGAAAAACGCCTCAGCCAGAGGGGGACTCCAGACTGAGGCGCTCTTATATAAATGGCGCGGCTGGGAGGATTACGCGGGCCTGTGGCCCTTCCCCTTCGGGGCCGTCGTCGCTTCGCTCCGACGTTCCTCCGTGCGCTGGGCGCACTCCGGTCGAACCTCTATCGGTTCAAATCCTCCCAGTACACTACGAAAAACGCCTCAGCCAGAGGGGGACTCCAGACTGAGGCGTTTCCATATAAGTGGCGCGGCTGGGAGGATTCGAACCTCCGACCGCCTGGTTCGTAGCCAGGTACTCTATCCAGCTGAGCTACAGCCGCGCATCAAAACCATTACTATGGCATAACCCTCATTGGAGGATTATTCGGGCCTTCGGCCCTCACCCCCTTCGGGGGCCGTCGTCGCTTTGCTCCGACGTTCCTTCGCGTGCTTCGCCCGCTCGGTCGAACCTCCGACCGCCTGGTTCGTAGCCAGGTACTTTATCCAGCCGGCCGGCGAACCGGGGAGCTACAGCCGCGCATCTAAACTCTTAAGCTTTCGGTCGAATCCTCGACCGTCTGGTTCGTAGCCAGGTGCTTTAGCCGGCCGGCGCTCCGGGGAGCTAAAGCCGCGCATTGGTTGATTACTATCTCAACCTGTCACCAGTTTTTCTTCTTTATATATAGAAGAAGAAATGGCGGAGAGGGAGGGATTCGAACCCTCGGTACGATTGCTCGTACGGCTCCTTAGCAGGGAGCTGGTTTCAGCCACTCACCCACCTCTCCGTGACAACGGCGCGTATACTACCATAATTTTTCTGTTTTCATAGGGTTGACACCGAATTTTTCTGGGCGCCAGTGCCATCCCCTCAATCCATAACGAAAAAACCGCCACGGCCCGTCGCCATGGCGGTTTCTTGACAATACCGGCCATTATTCGACCGGTTCCGTCATTCAGTGATTGCCGGGCTCGGGGCCTTCCGGATCACCCTTTTCACTTTGGATACGCTGGTAGATTTCTTCACGGTGTACGGCCACTTCTTTCGGCGCGTTCACACCAATACGTACCTGGTTTCCTTTCACACCCAGTACGGTGACCGTTACTTCGTCACCGACCATCAGGGTTTCGCCTACGCGGCGGGTCAAGATCAACATGTCCTTTACTCCCTATTCCAGAGCTACCTGTTCCGACTTGAACAATTAGTTACCAATTTATATTGGGATGTACCTGACCAAAAGTCGCACAATCCCTTACAGGCAATGGTGTGACGACTCAAGGACAGGTTTGGTTCCCTTTCTTATAGCGAGACCCTGGCGGACCGACCTGTTTATCCGCCTTTTTCAGGCCTCTGTCCCGGCTGATTGCAGATCAAACGCGCTGTGAAGCGCCCTCACTGCCAGCTCAAGATACTTTTCGTCGATCACCACCGACACCTTGATTTCAGAGGTGGAGATCATACGGATATTGATGCCTTCGTTGGACAGCGCCTCAAACATGCGGGTCGCGACCCCGGCGTGGGAACGCATACCCACGCCCACAATGCTGACCTTGGCAATCCTGTCGTCGCCGCTCACTTCCCGGGCGCCCAGTTCCCTGGCCAGTTTTTCCAGGATTTCGCGGGTGCGACGGTAATCGTTGCGGTGAACGGTGAACGTGAAGTCGGTATGGTTATCGGCCCCCACGTTCTGGACGATCATGTCCACTTCGATGTTCGCATCGCTGACCGGCTTGAGAATACGAAGCGCGATGCCCGGCGTATCAGGCACGCCCGCCATGGTCAGCTTGGCTTCGTCTCGGTTAAATGCAATTCCTGAAACAACCGGTTGCTCCATGGCGCTGTCATCCTCAAAGGTAATCAGGGTGCCCTCGCCCTCTTGAAAAGAAGATAGCACCCGTAACGGAACATTGTACTTGCCGGCAAATTCCACGGCCCTGATCTGCAATACCTTGGAGCCAAGGCTCGCCATTTCAAGCATTTCCTCGAAGGTAATGCGATCCAGGCGACGGGCGGAATCCACCACCCTCGGATCCGTCGTGTAAACACCGTCCACATCGGTGTAGATCTGGCATTCGTCGGCCTTCAGTGCCGCCGCCAGGGCCACGGCCGTGGTGTCCGAACCACCCCGCCCCAGGGTGGTGATGTTGCCCTGCTCGTCGACCCCCTGGAAACCGGCCACCACCACGACGCGCCCCTTGTCCAGGTCACCACGCATGTTGCGCTCGTCGATGTCCTGAATACGGGCCTTGGTGTGGGCGCTATCCGTGAGGATCCGCACCTGGGATCCGGTGTAGGAGCGGGCATCGCACCCCTGCTTCTGCAGGGCCATGGACAGCAGGGCAATGGTAACCTGCTCTCCGGTGGACACCAGCACATCCATCTCGCGGGGCGTGGGCTCCTCCATGATGTCATTGGCCAGGGCGATCAGGCGGTTGGTCTCGCCGCTCATGGCGGACACCACCACCACAATGTCGTGCCCCTGGTTACGGAACCGGCAGACCTTCTCCGCAACCGCCTCAATCCGCTCGACGGAGCCGACGGATGTACCTCCGAATTTCTGAACCAGAAGAGCCATGTCCTTCCCTAATATCCGGTCAGGGATACCAAGCGGCCCGACCCAGCTGTCTGCCGGTATCGGGCCGCCCCAAAGGCCGGGCGCGTCAGCACCCGTTCCGAAAAAACCGCAGAATTATACACTCGGTTAAAAGCGGAATAACAGCCGCGGAGAAGCGATTTCACATTTGGCGTCAGCCGGCGTTTTCCTCGACCCAGCCCGCAACACCCTCAAGGGCGGCCGGTAGCGCATCGGGATTGTTGCCACCACCCTGGGCCATATCGGGGCGACCGCCCCCCTTGCCGTCCACCTGGCCGGCGAGGTGTTTCATCAGGTCACCGGCCTTGATGCGGGAGGTGGCGGACTTGGTGACACCCGCCACCAGGGTAATCTTGCCGTCCTCCACACTGGCCAGCACCACAACGCCCTCACCCAGCTTGTTCTTGAGCTGGTCGGCGGTCTCCATCAGTGACTTGCGGTCGGCTCCATCGAGCCGGGCGGCCACCACCTTCAGGCCCTTGACGTCCACCGCCGAGCCTGCAAGATCGGCACCGGCGGAACTGGCCAGCTTGCCCTTCAACTGCTCCACTTCCTTTTCCAGCTGACGACTGCGGTCAATCACCGCCTGGACTTTCTCCACCACGGTCTCACGGCTGCCACGGACCAGCTTGCCCACCCGGTCGAGGGTGTCTTCGGTCTCGGTGATCCAGCGCAGGGCGCCGAAACCGGTTACCGCCTCGATACGCCGCACGCCGGCGGAGATACCGCTTTCCGAGGTGATGCGGAACAGGCCAATATCGCCGGTACGGGCCACATGGGTGCCACCACACAGCTCGATGGAGTAGTCGTCGGCACCCATGCTCAGCACCCGCACGGTGTCGCCATATTTTTCGTCAAACAGGGCGATGGCGCCCTTCTCCTTCGCACTCTCCATGTCCATCAGGTCGGTCTGGACGGGGGTGTTGGCCAGGATCTGTTCGTTGACCTGGCGCTCAATCTCCCGCAATTGCTCGTCCGTGACCGGCTCGAAGTGGGAAAAGTCGAAGCGCAGCTTGTCCGGGTCCACCAGCGACCCCTTCTGGCTCACGTGCTCACCCAGTACGTTACGCAGGGCGGCATTCATCAGGTGGGTGGCGGAGTGGTTCTTCTTGGTGTCCTCGCGACGCTTGTGATCAATGCGGGCGTCCACTTCCTGCCCGGCGGTGAAATCACCCTCCACCACGGTGCCGATGTGCAGGTGATTATCCCCTTCCTTGCGGGTATCGTTGACCTGGAAGCGGCCACCGCTCCAGGTCAGCAGGCCGGTGTCCCCCACCTGGCCACCGGATTCGGCGTAGAAGGGGGTGCGTTCCAGCACGATCACCGCCTCGTCGCCGGCCTCGGCCGGTTTTTCCTCGCCATCCACCAGCACGGTGCGGATGGTCTCGTGGCCGTCGATGCGCTCGTAGCCGGTAAACTCGGTCTTGCCTTCCAGCTTGATGCCGGCGGTGTTGTAATCGATGCCGAACTTGCTGGCGGCGCGGGCCCGTTCCCGCTGCTGCTCCATGGCCTTCTCGTAGCCTTCATAGTCCAGCGTGAGGCCCCGCTCACGGGCGATATCATTGGTCAGGTCCACCGGGAAGCCAAAGGTGTCGTACAGGGTGAAGATGGTCTCACCGGGGATTTCGCCACCCTTCAGGTCGGCGATGTCCTGCTCCAGCAGACGGAGGCCCTTGTCCAGGGTCTTGGCGAACTGCTCCTCTTCCTGCTGCAGTACCTTTTCAATCTGCTTCTGGCTGCTGCGCAGTTGCGGATAGGCATCGCCCATCAGGCCCACGAGCGCAGCCACCAGTTTGTGGAAGAAGGCATCCCTGGCGCCCAGCTTGTTGCCGTGGCGAGCCGCGCGACGGATGATGCGACGCAGCACGAAACCCCGGCCTTCGTTGGAGGGCATGACCCCATCGGCAATCAGGAAGGCGCAGGAGCGGATGTGGTCCGCCACCACTCGCAGGGAGGCCTCGGTGGTGTCGACGCCACCCAGCACATCGGACGCTGCCTTCAGCAGGTCCTGGAACAGGTCGATTTCGTAGTTGCTGTGCACGCCCTGCAACACTGCGGTGATACGCTCCAGGCCCATGCCGGTGTCCACGGACGGCTTGGGCAGCGGCAGCATGTCGCCATTTGCCTGGCGGTTGTACTGCATGAACACCACGTTCCAGATCTCAATGTAGCGGTCGCCGTCCTCTTCCGGGCTGCCGGGAGGGCCACCAGCCACATCCGGGCCATGGTCGTAGAAGATTTCCGTGCAGGGACCACAGGGGCCGGTGTCACCCATCTGCCAGAAGTTGTCGGAAGCGTAACGGGCGCCTTTGTTGTCGCCGATACGCACAATGCGGTCAGCGGGCACGCCAATCTCTTTGTTCCAGATATCGTAGGCTTCATCGTCATCCGCGTAGACGGTGACCCAGAGCTTTTCGGTGGGCAGTTTCAGCCACTGCTCACCGGTCAGGAAGGTCCAGGCAAAGTTGATGGCCTCGCGCTTGAAGTAGTCGCCGAAACTGAAGTTGCCCAGCATCTCGAAGAAGGTATGGTGCCGCGCGGTATAACCCACGTTCTCCAGGTCGTTGTGCTTGCCGCCGGCCCGCACACATTTCTGGGAGGTGGTGGCACGAACGTAATCCCGCTCCTCGCGGCCCAGGAAGACGTCCTTGAACTGATTCATGCCCGCATTGGTAAACAGCAGGGTGGGATCATCATGGGGCACCAGCGAACTGCTCGGAACAATGGTATGTCCCTGCTGTTCGAAATACTTGAGAAACGCCTGACGCAACTCTGCGGTTTTCATAGACCTTTGATACCTTTCCAGAAACCCGGCGGAATGCCCGCCAGGGCCGCGTTTAATAAGGAATAATTACATGGGTGTGCAAATCCGCTACTCTAGCACACGCCGAAATCAGGAAAAACGTGAAACCACACAGGAGCCCCAATGCCCCGACGCTTCCACGACGCCGAGGAACTGCTTCCCCCCGCCACCGCGCTCAAACGTGCCCTGGCCATCGTCTACGACGGCCTGATCTGCATTGCCGTGCTGCTGGTCGCCACCTGGGCCTACACCATGATGGCCGGCTGGATCACCGGCTGGGACCGGTACGAACAGATGGCGGAAGCCGGTCAGCTCTCGGGTGACCCGGGCCTCACCTTTGTCCTGTTCCTGGTACTTTACCTGTTCTTTGCCTATTTCTGGACACGCATCGGCCAGACCCTGGGCATGCAGGTCTGGCGTGTCCGTATTGAAAACCTTGATGGTACGTCGGTGAGCTGGACCCAGGCCTTGCTGAGGTACGTCACGGCGGCGGCGGCCATTTTCGTCGCCATGCTGGCCGGTCGCTATATCGGAGCGGTCACGCTGTTGCTGACCATCCCCTTGCTGGTGTCGCTGTTCTATCCCATCAACGGTCTGTCCCTGACGGACCGGGCCTCCAACAGCGTGGTGGTCGCGCTTCCCAAGGAGAAATAAAGGCGGCAAGGCCTGATCAGCCTGCCCGCCGCATGAGCCAGGCGCCGATCAGGCCGTTGATCACGATGGGAATCAGGATGGCGAGGATGGGGTTGAATCCGAACACCAGGCTCATGGGCCCCAACAGATCCTGCATGTACTTGAACAGCAACCCGACGATCAGCCCGGTAAACACCCGGAAGCCCATGGTGACCGACCGCAGCGGACCGAAGATGAACGAGATGGCCACGATGACCATCACCGCCGTGCCCACCGGCATCAGCACCTTCTTCCAGAACGCCAGCCAGTACTGGCCGGACGTCAGGCCCTGCTGGTCCAGGTAGCGGGCGTAGGTAAACAGGCCACCCAGGGGCAGGTTCTCCGGCTTGACCACCAGCACACTGAGCACCTCCGGCGTCAGCCCGCTGTCCCACCGTTCCTGATCCACCCTTTCCTGCCGGGTACCGTCCCGTGACAGGAAGGTCCTGCGCACATCCTGCAGCAGCCAGTGATCGCCCTGATAGGTCGCGGATGCCGCATAGCTGGCCGATACCAGCCAACGGTCATCATTGAATCGGAACAGGGCAACCCCGTTCAGGTCGCCGTCCGGCCGCACCGCGTTGAGGTGGATAAAGGTATCCCCTTCCCTGTGCCAGACACCACTGGCATCAGCGATATTGCCGGAGCCGCCCCGGGCCACCGCCTTCTGGCTCTGGGCCATCCGCTCGGCCGGGGGCGCCACGTACTCGCCGATCACCACGCCGATCAGCACAATAATCAGTGCCGGCTTCATGGCAGACCAGACAATACGGCGAATGGAGACACCGGCCGCGCGGATCACCGTCAACTCGGAGGAACTGGCCATGGCGCCCAACCCCACCAGGCAGCCCATGAACGCCCCCAGGGGCAGGTAGTCATAGATACGCCGGGGCAGCGTCAGCAGCATGTACAGGGCCGCCTCCATGGCCTGGTAGTCGTTGCGGGTGTCGTCCAGTTCCGCGATATAGCCAAACACCAGGTCCAGGGACAGCACCACCAGCATGACCAGGAACATGGCCCCGCCGACATTCCCCATGATGTACCGGTCAAGCCTGCGCACGGGCACCTCCTTCCCGCTCAAGCCGCCGGCGGCGGAGCCAGGCGGGGCCGAACTGCAGCCACAGGCCCAGGGCCAGGAACAGCACATGCACCCAGGCCATGCCGATCCATTCAGGCACCCTGCCGGACGCCAGGGCATCCCGGGCCACGATGAGCAGCCCCAGGTAGAGGATGTAGATCATCATCGCCGGTAACAGGTGGAAAAAGCGCCCCTGCCTCGGATTGACACGGCTCAGGCGCACGGCAAGCAGGGTCACCACCGGAACAATCAGCGGCAGCGAGAAACGCCAGTGCAGCAGGGCCCTCAGTTCCGGGTCGTCGGACGCCATCAGTTGCGCGGTACTCATCCCCTCTTCATCCTCGCCACCCCGGACATCCTGCTCGGCCACCTTCAGGCCATAGGCCTGGAACTCTGTGATGGCGTAGTCCAGCTCACCGGGCAGCCCCTGGAAACGCGCCCCGTCCTGCAGTACCAGGAAGCGACTTCCGGTGTCCTCGTCCACGAACTGGGAACCCTCCTCGGCCACCACCAGGCTCAACTGCTGGTCGGCCTCCGAGTACTCCGCAATAAACACCCCCTGGAGTTTCCGCTTGTCGTCGCTGAGGGCTTCGGTGTAGGTCACCCTGCCCCCGGACTCCAGGGTCTGGAACCGCCCCGGGGCCAGCATCTCGAACTCCGTCACCTGACTCTGCTCGTGGAAGATCCGGTCCACATTCTTCATGCCCCAGGGGGTGACCCAAAGGCTCATGGCGCCCACCACCAGCATCACCACCAGTGCCGCGACCAGGGTATGACCCAGGACCTGGCGGTCACTGACCCCACAGGCGAACAGCACGGTCATCTCGCTTTCCAGGTACATGCGGCCATAGGCGAGCAGGATGCCGATAAAGAACCCCAGGGGCAGGATCAGTTCGAGGAAACCGGGGAACCGGTAGGCCATGATGGCAAACAGCACGTCCCCGGCCAGTTCGCCGGCGGCGGCCTCGGCCAGGTACTTGATGAACCGGCCACTCATGAACACCAGCAGCAGCACACCGGAGACGGCGAGCATGGTGATCAGGGTCTGTCGGGTCAGATAACGGAAGATGATGCTCAACAATGGCCTCGCAAAGGGCAGTCACCGGCATAGTGGAATGCGGGCTATTCTATGGAACCTGATCATCAAATGACAGGGTATAAACCATATTCGCCAAACCGCAAAGTGCTTGATAAATCGGGAACAGACCCCGATGCTATAGGGATAACTCTGATACTTCGGGAGCACCTGAATACCCCTCTGCCTGTTCGGGCAAGGCGTTATTCGGAGAGTCCCTTGCCGACAACCTTCAGGAGTCGCCATGAATTTCACGCTCAGCAGCAAAGCCATCAGCAGTGCCAAAACCGATTGTCTGGTCGTCGCCGTTCCCGAGAAAGGCGAATGGCCCGCCTCCACCACCCAGGCCGACGAGGTCATGGGCGGGCAGCTCAAGGCCCTGCACAAGAATGGTGACATTACCGGCAAGACCGCCAGTACCCTGCTGATCCCCACCGCAGACACACCATGGAACCGTGTACTGGTCGTGGGCACCGGCCCCAACACCGGTCGCAAGCCGGCGGACTACCGCAAGGCCCTGATTGCCATGGCGGGTGTCCTCAAGGATGGCGCCGCCAAGAATGCGGTTATCGCCCTGGCCGACACCCCCCTTATCGGTGAAGCCGCCACCACCTCCGAGGGCGCGAAGCTGAACCTGATTGGCCGCACCCTGGAAGAGCAGTTCTACACCTTCTTCGATTTCAAGAGTGAGAAGCCCCCCAAGCGCAAGCTCACCAAGGTGACCGTACTGGCCTCCGGTGCCGGCAAGGCCCTCAAGGACGCCTTCAACCTGGGGCTGGCCACCGGTCGCGGCATGAACTTCACCCGCGACCTGGGCAACACCCCGGCCAACGTCTGTCACCCGAGCTGGCTGGCCGACCGGGCAAAGGAGCTGGCCAAGGACAACGAAGTCATCAAGACCGAAATCCTGGACGAAAAGCAGATGCAGAAGCTGGGCATGAACAGCCTGCTGTCCGTCTCCGCCGGCAGCGCCCAGCCCGCCCGCCTGATTGTCATGGAATACCGGGGCGGCAAGGCCAAGGACAAACCCTACGTGCTGGTCGGCAAGGGCATCACCTTTGATACCGGTGGTATCAGCCTGAAGCCCGGCGAAGGCATGGACGAGATGAAATACGACATGGGCGGCGCCGCCGCGGTGTTCGGTACCATGAAGACCATTGCCGAGACCAGGCCGAAGATCAACGTGGTGGCCGTGGTGGCCGCCGCCGAAAACATGCCCAGCGGCACCGCCACCCGCCCGGGCGATATCGTCACCTCCATGTCCGGGCAGACCATCGAGATCCTGAACACCGACGCCGAGGGCCGGCTGGTGCTGTGCGATGCCCTCACCTACGTCAAGAAGTACGATCCGGAAGTGGTGGTGGACATGGCCACTCTTACCGGCGCCTGCATCATCGCCCTGGGCAGCCATGCCACCGGCCTGTTGGCCAACAACGACGCCCTGGCGGACGACCTGCTGGCCGCTGGTGAACGCTCCGGTGACCGGGCCTGGCGCCTGCCCCTGTGGGACGAATACCAGAGCCAGCTGGACAGCAATTTCGCCGATATGCAGAACATCGGCGGCCGGCCCGCCGGCACCATCACTGCTGGCTGCTTCCTGTCCCGGTTCGCCAGGGACTATCGCTGGGCGCACCTGGACATCGCCGGTACCGCCTGGCTCTCCGGCAAAGCCAAAGGCTCCACCGGCCGTCCCGTTCCGTTGCTGGTCGACTACCTGATGTCCAATGCCGGAAAGTAACGCCCCGTCCGAAGCCGGCAGCAATGGGAACCGATCCTACTGGTTCCATATCCTGGCCGGTGCCAGCCCGGCGGACCGCAATCTCCACGCGGTCCGCCTGGTGGACAAGGCCTGGCAACAGGGGGATCGGGTCTGCATCGCCTGCGACCAGTACGGCCACGCCGAGGAGCTGGACGACCTGTTGTGGAACTTCGGCCCGGACGCCTTTATTCCCCACAGTATTGTGCCGGATTCCACCACCCGCTGCCCCGACCCGGTGGGCATCCTGCTGTGCGAGCCGGCGGCGGATGACTGGGACACGGTGATCCTGCTGTCCGAACGCCTGCCGGCGGATGCCGATCGCTTCCGGCGCCTGGCCCTGGTGGCCCACAACGACGCCGGTGCCCTGCGCCAGGCACGCTCCCAGTTCAAACAGCTCCGCGCCCTGGGCATTGAGCCACGGGTCCATGACCAGAGAAACCCTCGATAACCTTCAGGCACCATTCCCTTGCCTGCCGGTTGATATGTACACTCCACTTCCTCTTGCTTGCATCCTGCATCTGTTGCAGAATTCAAGTTAGGTAAAAAGGATGTTACGAACCCTCTCCTGACGTTTTTACCCTGCTTACTGAAGACTCCTGCAATTCGCTGTAGGCCCTGCCGTCGTAGCCTGATTCCGGAGCCATGCTGTTTCAGTATGTCTGTCTCAAGGTCGCGCCCGGGAGGCACGCCATGGCTGGCAAACTGAGCAATATCCGCATCAAGGAGTTACCGGAAGTGAACCTTGACCTGGACCTCTTCGGACAGGTCGGGGTGGGACTCACCCAGCTTCCGGACATCCACGTCGGGGTCACCGAGTTACCGGACATCAACCTCAACCTTGAGGTACGGGAACTGCCGACGCTGAACCTCAACAGCGACAGTGACATCCGCACCGACAGCAAGGTTGAAACCAGCAGTGTGCTGAACAGCACCAGCAAGGTGGACCTGGAACTGCGGGTAGCCGAGTTGCCCCGTATCGATCTCCAGTTGGGCTTCCGACCCATGCGCTTCCACCTGCCCCTGAACTTCCGGTTCTGCGTCACCCTGTTTGGCTGCCGGCTGTTCGAATTCCAGGCCTGCGGCGAGGCCATGGTGGTCAGCGAGGATTACCACCCCCTGGAATCGGAACAGTGCCGGTAGGAGGATGCCATCATGAGACCCGCTTTCACTGGCAACCCCGGCGTCGACTGGCAACTTGCCGAAGACACCTACCGGTTCTCCGGGCCACCGGAGGACTGCTCGGGGCAGCTCACCTTCGTCAACCTGTCACAACAGCGGATCCGGATCAGACGCCTGGAAGCCGTGGCGCCTTCCCGGACCCGCAAGGGGGTCGGCAAACTCAGGACCACGGAACTGCGTGTCCGGGCCAACCTGGCTCCTGACAGCCGGGGCACTGCCACGGCCCAACTGAAACTGCCCCCGTCGACGCCCCCGGGGCATTACCTGGCCCACATGGTGATTGGCGATCGCAAGGTGGTACTGGACATCCATGTAACGCCCTTCCGGCTACTGGAACCGGAGCCGGAGGAACTGGAGCTGGTGGGAACGGCGGGCGAGACCATCGCCTTCACCCTGGCCGTCACCAACGCCGGCAATGTGCCCATTGAACTACAACGGATCGCGCCGGTCTGGCTCACCGAGGACGACTGGACCGAGAGAATCCTCGTGTCCACCCTGCAGGAAACCGGTGAGTCCGATGATTTTGCCGCCTTCTCCCAACGACTGCTCGACAACGCCCGCCGGGATATTCCCGGTCCGGTCCAACTCACGGTAACCCCGGCCCCGGAACTGACCCTGGCCCCCGGCCAGACCATCGACCTGAAGCTGTCACTGACCCTTCCGGACAACCTCCGGACCGGTCGTGAGTACACCGGGTTCATCCGCATCAACGGGGAACGGGTGGAGCTGGAGGTGTACTGCAATGGCCCGCCGGCCCGGGAACGGACGCCGGAGACTGCCGGCGCAACCAATGAGTGAAAGACATCAAGGAGAGAGTCATGCAAACCGAACATTGTGCCCCGGCCCCCCGGGCGGAAACCGGCGCCTACCTGCCCTCGCCCCTCAGCCTCCTGCTGCTGCCACCCAGGCTGCTGTTTGCCACCCTGGACAGCGGCGCCGGCGTGATCCGCAGGACCTTCGATGGCAGCTATGAAAAGTACGACGCCGCCCTGTGCAAGGTCTGCAACGGCGTGCACCGGGAAGCCTGCTGCGATATTCCGGAAACCAGCTGCCCGGTTCCCTGCCACATCCGTTGGCGGGGTTGTGTGGGCAACAGCTTCCGATACGAACTCCAGATCACCAACCGCACCCGGGTGGAGCGGGAATTCACCCTCACCCCCGAACCCTTTCCGGTCACCGGCGAAACGGTCACCGTGTCGCCGGACAAAAAGACCCTGGGGCCGGACGAGTCCGCCACCGTGGTGGTCAGCTTCACCAATCCCGAAGCCATGGCCGGCGGCTGCTACCAGTCACGCATCAAACTGGTCGGCGCCTATGAGGAGCACATCCTGGTCAGCCTGGAGGTCAGGGCCAGGCAGTGCTGTCAGTGCCATATCGAACAGGGGGAGATGCCAAAGAAGGTCCGGGCCCACCATTGGTACCACCACTTCCAGTGCACCCAGGACTGCTTTCCGCCAGCCGGGGACCGGCCATGAGCGGCCACATCGAACACCGGCGCGTCACCATTAACGGCACCTCCCTGCACGTGGCCGTGTCGCAACCTGTAAAAGCGCCGGAGGATTACATCTCCAACGCCCGGGCTCAGGTACTGTGTATCCATGGTTTTCCGGAAGGCTGGCTGAGCTGGCGCCCGCTGATGCGCCTGATGCCGGACGTGGCCTTCTTCGCCCCGGATATGCGCGGTTATCCCCGTTCCGCCGGTCCCCGGGACGGCTACGATGTGTTTACCCTGACCGACGATATCGACCAGTTGATCGACAGCCTGGGCCTGGAGCGGCCCATCCTGCTCACCCACGACTGGGGCGGGGCCCTGGGCTGGCTCTACGGCCACCGTTTTTCGGACCGTATCAGCCACCTCATGGTGGTCAACTGCACCCACCCCCGGACCCTGGTGCGTGCGGTGTTCCGGCTGCAGGATTTCCAGGCCTTCCGGATTCCCTGGGTGTTGCCCTTCCAGGTGCCCTGGCTACCGGAGCACCTGATCGCCAACCCCGTCGGGCGCAAGCTGCTTGAGCTGTCCTTCACCCTGCGGGAAGGCTCCGCCGGGAGTATGGACCATGACCTGACCCGGGAGATCGTGCGTCGGTTCGACACCGCCGGCGACATGCGGGGCGCCATCGAGTACTACCGCTATTTCGTGCGCACCCTGCTGTTCCCGGACAGCCGGCGGAAACTGGCGGAACTCTACCGCACGCCAATCCGGGTTCCCGTGACATTGATATGGGGACTGGAGGACGGCGCCCTGTCCGCCAGGGTTGCCCGGGAAAGCCACCGGGATGCGGGCTGTCCCGTGGACTGGCGCCCACTGCCGGGCATCGGCCATTTCGTCGACCTGGAGGCACCGGAACTGCTGGCCCGGGAACTGGACCGGGTCCTGGAGGCCCGGGGACAGCCCCCGGCGACATCCGCGCCACGGCATGAAGCGGCATGACCACAGGGAGACTGGCCATGGAAACGGACTATGACGCCATTGTTATCGGCTCCGGCTTCGGAGGGGCCATCACCGCCTGCCGGCTCGCCCAGGCAGGCCATTCGGTCTGTATCCTGGAAAAGGGCGGGCGCTGGCCGGTGTCGTCGTTTCCCCGCTCGCCCGGTGAGGTCAGCCGGGATGCCTTCGTCCGCCCCGGGGCAACTTACCCGGGACGCGGGTTTATCGAGTACCTGACCTTCCGCAATATGGATGTGGTCCAGGGCACCGGGGTGGGTGGCGGCTCGCTGCACTACTTCAACGTACACATCCGGCCGCCGGCGGATATCCTGGACGGTCCCGCCTGGCCCAGGGGGCTTTCCCTGCGCAAGCTGCGCCCCTATTTCCGACTTGCCGCCGGAATGCTGGCAGCCAACACCCTGGAACAGGAGCGGGAGCACGAGATCCCTCCCCGCACTCATGCGTTCGAGGACGCCGTTGACAGTATCGGCCTCAAGCCCCGACGCGTGCCCGTCTGCGTGCACCTGGACCCGGGGTCGGACCAGACCTGCCGCTACTGCGGCAACTGCCTGCTGGGCTGTCATGTGGGTGCCAAGAACACCCTGGACAGGAACTACATCCCCCTGGCGGAACACCATGGTGCCCGGGTTCTGGCCCATCACAAAGCCCTGAACATTACCCCCGTGGCCAGCGGTTACCGGGTCACCTGCCAGGACCTGTCGGCCGCACCGGCACAGCCGGCGGGGGACGCCCTGAGGGAGCTGACCGGCCGTCGGGTCATTGTCGCGGCGGGCACCCTGGGCACCAACGAGTTGCTACTGCGGTGCAAGTACCGCTACCGCACCCTGCCCCAACTGTCCGACCGCTTGGGGCATGGGTACTCCGGCAACGGCGACTTCCTGTTTGCCGGCACCCGCTACCGGGACCGGGTCGTCGACCCGGGACGGGGGCCCAGCATTACCGCCGGCGTGGGTTTCCGGGACCGGTCGGACCAGTACATTTTTATCGAGGACCTGGGGTACCCGGACCCCTTCATCTGGTACCTCAATGGCATCCTGCCGACGCCGGGGCGCCCGGGACGGGCACTGCAGCACGCCCGCCGCTACCTGAGCGATGCCACCGGCGGACGGTTGCGTTTCGGCATTGGCGAGCTGCTGGACGACGGCGCCGCCACCCGGTTCCTGCCCTACCTGGGCATGGGGACCGACGCCGCCGACGGGCGCCTGGCCCTCAACCGCCGGGGCGAGCTGGAACTGCACTGGTCCAGTCGCCGCAGCCTGCCCATGTTCACCGATATGATCCGGCACATGAAGGAGCTGAGCTACCGCTCGGGCGGGCAGTTCGTGAACAGCTTCCAGTGGCGAACGCCCCTGTTCCGGCTGCCACTGCGCAAGAGCCTGACCGCGCACCCGCTGGGGGGCTGCGCCATGTCCGACACCCCCAGGGATGGCGTTACCAATGACAGCGGCGAGGTCTGGGGCTACCCCGGCCTCTATGTGGCGGACGGCGCCCTGTTACCCGGCCCCCTGGGGGTCAACCCGTCCGCCACCATCAGTGCCCTGGCCGAACGGGTGACCTTCCGGCTGCTCCACCAGCGGGAACTGCGGGATCGGGACGAGATGACACCGGCCAATGCCCCGCCCGGAGAACCCCACGCCGACCGGGTAACGGAACCGGCCACGGCCTGACCGGCCCCGGGCGTTGCAGGGGATACCATGACAACCACCAGAGAGAGGAGCAGGATCATGGCCACACAAACCATGGCCCAAAGCACAAGGACCACCGCGAAATCCCGGACCAGGCCGCCATCATCGGCCAGGAACAACCGCAAGACCGCCCGCGTCGGGACCACCGCCATCCCCAACGCCGACCGGGTCAGGTCCTGGCTCCGGCTGTCCCGGGATGAACTGGACGACCTATACCGCAAGGCCGACAGCGGCGCCATGCCCCAGGGTGACACCCGGGGAACGCCGATCTTCGCGGGCTGGCCCATGCCCGGCTGGCTGGCGGGGCTGGCCCGCACCCTGGGCTGGCAGGGCAAGGTGTTCGACCTCCAGGGCAAGGCCCGGGATGCCGGCGTGGTAGTCAACAAGGTCACTCCCCTGGGGCTCAACCTGATTGTCGCCAAGGTGTACCGGGGGGAGAGCTGGCTGGATGGCAGGGACACCATCGTCATCGACTACAGCGGAACCTCGCTGGTGGCCCGGTCCGTCCGCGACGAGATCCGGGAGGTTGCCCCCGGCCTCTACCTGGGCAAGGTGTGGCTGGGCCGGCGCAGGGTTCTGGATTTCGCCCTGGAACTGCCGGATAGCACCGAATCCTGACCAACTGGCTGCGAGGGAAACGCGATGGCTGTTATCCGGAACCCACTCAGGGCTGTCCTGAACAACCCGGTCAGGCGGGCGCTCACAACCCTGCACCCGATGCCCCAGAATGACCTGACCATCCGGGTGCCCCTGGACCCAGCCCGGGAACCGGCGCTGCGACAGCGGCTGGCCGAGATCAACCAGGACCCGGCGGGTAATGCCATCCTGCCCCTGGGCCGACTGGACAGCCTGCACTTTGCCCGGCTGCTGGTCGTGGAAGGGCCGGACCATCCGGAGGAATATGCCTCGGCGCTGTTTTTCCTGGCCAATGTGGATGGCCCGGTGTCCGCCTTCCTGGAGCAACTGGTGCGGGAGTTTGCCGAGGGACTGGATGCCATCTTCAACGAGTGCCAGGGCTACCCGGCGCCGGCGCAACGGGACAGACTGGCACGGCAGGGGTTCCTGGCGCGGCACACGATTCCCTCCCAGACCTTCTACATCAACACCATTGGCCGGACCGTCCGCCAGATACGGGAGGAGGATGCGCTTTACCACGCCATACAGGATTTCCTGGACCGTCACACGCCAACGCCGGATGCATCCCCCCGGGAGGTACGCCAATCCATTATCGACTTCGTGGGCACCCACCCGGAACTGTCGGACATGCTCGCCCGTCGTCCCGGCCCCGGCAGGCTCTGGCAGGCCGTCGAACAGATCCGGCTGGCCGGCTTCCTGGTGGTGGGCAGTGTAATCCTGTTCTGGGGCTGGCCATTGCTCCTTGCCTGGCTGCTGGCGATCCGGATAAGGGAGCGGGTCGATATCGAGTACACTCACCGGGCACCCCTGAGTCGCCTGAACCAGTTGCGGGCCACCGAGGACTTCCTGCCCCACAATCCCTTTGCCGCCGTGGGCTACGTCAAACCGGGCCTGCTGCGGCGGGTCACCGCCCGCGGATTGCTGTTCCCGGCGCAGGTGGTCCTGCGGCACATCTTCAACAACGGCAACCTGGCCGGCATCCCCATCCTGGGGCTGGACGGCGTCCATACCATCCACTTCGCCCGCTGGACCCTGCTGGAAAACGATCGTCGGCTACTGTTCACCAGTAACTACGACGGCAGCATGGAAAGCTACATGGTGGACTTTATCGACAAGGTGTCCTGGGGGCTGAACATTATCTTCAGCAACGGTGTCGGCTATCCCGCTACCCGCTGGCTGGTGTTCGGCGGCGCCCGCAAGGAACAGCGGTTCAAAGACTACCTGGGGCTGCATCAGCTGGAAAACCTGGTCTGGTACAGCCCCTACCCCCACCTCACGGCCCTGAACATCGCCAGCAACGAAGCCATCCGCGACGGGCTACGGGGACACATGAGCAACCGGCAGGCCCTGGCCTGGCTGAAGCGCCTGTAACAGGCGACTGGAGAGCCATCACATGGAAGACACCGCCACACCGGATTTCAGCGATATCCAGGGCCTCGTGGTCAGGGGCTATGGCCCCTTGCCCGCCGCCGCCTTCCTGCTGTTGTCGATACGCAATCGCAGCAAGGCCAGGCGTTGGCTGCGGGAGCTGACCAGTGAGGTCACCTTCGCCGATACCCGGCCCACCGACCACGCCACCAACCTGGCCCTGAGCCACCATGGCCTGGTGCGGTTGGGTGTTCACGAGTCGATCCTCGCTGGCTTTTCCAACGAGTTCCGCTCCGGTATGACCACGCCCCACAAGCGTCGGATTCTCGGCGACGAGGGCGAGCAAGCACCGGAGCACTGGCAGTGGGGCGGCCCAGAGTCGCCACCGGTGGATGTCCTGGTACTTTGCTATAGCGCCAGCGAGTCGGCACTGGCCGAGCAGGTCAGCCGCCTGGTGTCGGACCTGCCCGATCATGGCCTGGAGGTGGTTCACCAGCTCGCCACCGTTACCCTGCCGGAGTTCCGGGAGCACTTCGGCTTCCGGGACAGCATCGGGCAGCCCTATATCGCCGAATTCGACCGGCAGGCCCGGTCACGGGGAAATGCCGTGCCACTGGGGGAGTTCCTGCTGGGCTATCCCAATGGCTATGGGCTGCTGACGCCACGACCGCTGCTGGAACCAGGCCAGGACCACCAGGACCTCCTGCCCGCTGACCCGGAAGGCTCCGGAGCAAAGGACCTGGGATTCAACGGCACCTACCTGGTGTTTCGACAACTGGCTCAGGATGTGCCCGGATTCTGGCGCACCCAGCGGGAACTCGCCGCCCACCCCGGTTCGCTGATCCGGGATCCGGTCCACCTGGCCGCGAAGATGGTCGGCCGCTGGCCCAGCGGCGTGCCCCTGGTACTGGCCCCGGACCGTGACCAGCCCGGCGTCACCGACCTGGACGACTTCCGCTATCACGACCCCGACGCGGATGGCATCCGATGCCCCCTGGGAGCCCATATCCGGCGCACACACCCACGGGACAGCCTGGAACCGGAACCGGGAAGCGACAAGTCGGTCGCCTTCAGCAACCGCCACCGGCTGCTCCGCCGTGGACGGGCCTACGGCACGCCGTTTGTGCCCGGGCTCGCCCCGGAAGAGATGCTGGCGCGGCTTGATGAACCGGACGAGGCCGGAGACCGGGGCCTGCACTTCATCTGCCTGAATGCCAACATCGGACGCCAGTTCGAATTCGTCCAGCACACCTGGTCGGACAACCCGAATTTCAACGGACTGCGGGAAGAAACCGACCCGATTATCGGGCACCGCACCATGTTCGGCCAGTCCCAGGACAGTTTCCGTGTGCAGCACGACCCCCTGCGCTGCAAGTACCACCCGTTACCCGAATTCGTCAGGACACGGGGCGGCGGCTATTTCTTCCTGCCCGGTCGGCGGGCACTGCAATTCCTGTTCAGTGGCTAGGAGGGCATCATGAGAATCATTCCCAGGCTGGTCCAGTCCACGACCGATACCCTGATTCCCCGCCTGCGGCGGCTGGACCCGTACTACCGTGACCATTTCGACCGCCTGGCCCGAGGCCCCCTGCAGGCCTTCACCCAGGGACTTATCCGGCTGCGACAGCGCCCCACCGGCCTGGGGCTGACGGAAGAACGGCCAATGGAGGACGAGGCGGCACTTATCGACGACATCACCGACCTGATGAACCGCTTCCTGGAGCGGGAGTACGGAGACACCGGCGAGACTGCCGAACGGGCCGGTAACACCAAGACCTACGGCCTGGTCCGGGGGGTGTTCCGGGTCAACGACTATCTCGCCCCCCACCTGCGAACGCCCCTGTTCCAGCCCGGTGAGCGCTATCTGGCCTATGCCCGCTTCGGCGGCCCCGGGCCCCGGGTGGTGCCGGATATCGAGGACAATGGCATCCTCAGTATCGGCCTCAAGCTGATGGGCGTGCCAGGGCCGAAATTACTGGACGACGAACGCCATACCGTGGACTTCTCCGGTATCAGTGCCCCCACCTTCACCACCCCGGACTTACAGGAAAACGTCAAGCTGCAACAGCAGGTGGGCCTGGGCACTCCGGCCTGGTACTTCCTCAACCCGTTCGACTCCCACTATCTGGACATGGTGATGCAGGGCCTCTACGCCCGGGCCCACGCCAATCCGCTGCACCTGGCCTACCATAGCTGTGTGCCCTATCTCTACGACAATGGCGACGGCAGGCCCCGGGCCATCAAGTACGCCCTGCTTCCCCGCCGGCAGACACACACCAGGGCCGGCCCCTTCACCCCGAACTACCTGCGGGACGCCATGCGGGAGACCCTGGCACAGGAGCCGGTCAGCTTTGACTTCGCCATCCAGTTCCAGACCGACCCGCGCGCCATGCCCATCGAGAACGCCGCCATCGTCTGGTCCACCCGGGACTCCCCCCTGGTCAGGGTGGCCCGGCTGGACCTGCATATGCAGCGATTTGACTACCCGGCCCAGGATGCCTTTGCCCGCAACCTCACCATCAACCCCTGGCACACCATCGCCGAGCACCGCCCCCTGGGCAACCAGAACAGGGCCCGACGGGCCATCTACTACGCCACCTCCCGCACCCGACAGGCCATCAACGGCGAGCAACACATCGAACCCACCGGCCACGAACGGTTTGACCTGGCCGGGGAGCCCGATAGCGACAATGCCCCGGAGTCATCGGAGGAAACCGCCCATGAACCTGTTTGAAGCCCTGGAACGGGCAAGAGCCACCCTCGTCAACCTGCCCTGGCTGCCCCAGGTACTGAGTCCGCTGAACCCCGGATTACCCTGGTCGGAACTGCGCAAGGGCAACTACGAAACGCCCCACTACTTCCACAGCGCCATTTTCCGGGCGTTGTTCCCGGTCTATGCGCCCTTTCGCGGCGTGCCCCACCTGCCATCCGAAGTGCCCGACGACACCCGTTCCCTGTCGCTGGACAATGAGGCCTGGTACTTCCTCAACGGCATCTGTACCGACCGCAATGTGCTTCGGCTTAACGGGCTGGCACTGGCCAACCTGTTCGGCCGCCGCATCTACCTGATGCACAATCCGTCCGACGGCATCCTGCTGGACCTGCTGGAATGCGCCGCCGGCCGTACCATGCAGATCATGTCCACCCTGGAAACCAGTGTCTCGCGGCTGCTGGAGCAGGGCTTGAGGGAGCACAGCAAAGTTGTTCTGTTGGTGCATTCCCAGGGCGGCATCATCGCCACCGGCGCGGTCTATCAGTTGATGGAGCGACTGTCGGGGGATGACAGCCCGCTACTGGAGAAACTGGAAATCTATACCTTTGCCAGCGCCGCCACGGAAATGCGGCTCAAGGGGATCTACGCCGAACATTTCTACCACACCAACGACTACGTGGCCCGTATCGGCATTGCTGGCACTCCGGGCAGGTTTACCGGTCGCCATTTCCGGCACCGGGCCTCGGGGCACCTGTTCAACACCCACTACCTCCACAGTTTCTGCCAGGGCCGCTTCACCTGCTCAGACGGCCATGGCAGCCGCCTCACCGGCTATCTGGCTGCCAACAAGCGCTCCCGCCAGCCCGCAACCCGCGCCCGCCGCCGGCTGGCTACTGTCTAGCAGCCTATCTGGGAGACCCGCACGACTGTCAGAGCAGGCGGGGTGAGATCATTATTCAGGACCGTCGAACGCCAGGGATGGCGTTCGTCGAGTTCTATGACCGCCACGGATGGCGAGAATGCCGATTTTGCAGGAGCAAAAATCGGCCAGAGACGTACTTGCGGGGCGTGTCCTGAATAATGATATCGCCTCGACTGCAGCGCTCCGCAACCTGATCCCCATAAGACGGCAACGTTCGGTGCAAAGTGGCCAAGGCGAGCCCCCTTTCCGGGACACGCCGTAAATCCGTCCATGGAGGCTCTTCGAAAACGTCCCTGTTTTCGAAGGTCCCGGAAAGGGATCTCACCTTACCCACCTCCAGCTATTTACGGGCCCGACACATTTGGATAATGCCGCACATATTCGCCGCGTACCCCATGACAATGTATAATCGTGGCCTTTCATTTTCCCTTGCGAACCAACCAAAAACGGTCACCAGAAGACACCCATGGAAAAAACCTACCAGCCAGAAAACATTGAGCGCCAGTGGTACCAGAACTGGGAATCCAAGGGGTATTTCCGCCCCAGCGGTGAAGGCCAATCCTTCAGTATCGCCATCCCGCCGCCCAATGTGACCGGCAGCCTGCACATGGGCCATGCCTTCCAGCACACCATCATGGACACGCTCACCCGCTACCGCCGCATGCAGGGCCGCAACGCCCTGTGGACCGTGGGCACCGACCACGCCGGCATCGCCACCCAGATGGTGGTGGAGCGCAAGCTGGCCAACGAGGAAGACAAGACCCGCCACGATCTGGGGCGCGAGGCGTTCATCAAGCGCATCTGGGACTGGAAGGAACAGTCCGGCGGCACCATTACCGGCCAGATGCGCCGGCTGGGCACGTCGGTGGACTGGGACCACGAACGCTTCACCATGGACGACGGCTTCTACCGGGCCGTGCAGGAAGTGTTTATCCGCCTGTTCGACGAAGGCCTGGTGTACCGGGGGAAGCGGCTGGTGAACTGGGACCCGAAACTGCACACCGCCATCTCCGACCTGGAGGTGGAAAACAAGGAAGAGAAAGGCTATTTCTGGCACCTGCGCTACCCACTGGCCGACGGCGCGAAAACCGAGGACGGCCTGGACTACCTGGTGGTCGGCACCACCCGGCCGGAAACCATGCTGGGGGACACCGCCGTGGCGGTACACCCGGACGACGAGCGTTTCCAGCACCTGATCGGCAAGTACGTGATGCTGCCGCTGGTGAACCGCCGCATCCCCATCGTCGCGGACCATCACGCCGACCCGGAGAAAGGCTCCGGCTGCGTGAAGATCACTCCCGCCCACGACTTCAACGACTACCAGGTGGGCAAGCGCAACAACCTGCCCATGATCAACGTCATGACCGAGGACGCCAACATCCGGGCAGTGGCCGAGATCTTCAACGCCGACGGCACCGAGAATACCGATCTCGATGGCACCATGCCGGAGGCTTACGCTGGCCAGAGCCGCGAGGAGGCCCGCAAGCGGATTGTCGCCGACCTTGACGCTGCCGGTCTGCTGGAAGACACCCAGGACCACTTCCTGAGCGTGCCCCGGGGCGACCGCTCCGGGCTGATCATCGAACCCATGCTCACCGACCAGTGGTTCGTGGATGCCAAAACCCTGGCCAAACCCGCCATCGAGGCGGTGGAGGACGGTCGCATCCAGTTCGTGCCCAAGCAGTACGAGAACATGTACTTTGCATGGATGCGGGATATCCAGGAGTGGTGCATCTCCCGCCAACTCTGGTGGGGCCACCGGATTCCGGCCTGGTACGACGCCGAGGGCAACATCTACGTGGGCCGGGACGAGGCCGATGTGCGCCGGAAGTACAGCCTGGCTGACGACGTCCCGCTGAATCAGGACGAGGACGTGCTGGATACCTGGTTCAGCTCCGCCCTGTGGACCTTCGGCACCCTGGGCTGGCCGGAGATCACCGAGCGCCTGAAGACCTTCCACCCCACCGATGTGCTGGTCACCGGCTTCGACATCATCTTCTTCTGGGTCGCCCGCATGATCATGATGACCATGCACTTCATGAAGAACGAGGACAACACCCCGCAGGTCCCCTTCCATACCGTCTATGTCACCGGCCTGATCCGGGACGAGCATGGCGAGAAGATGTCCAAGTCCAAGGGCAACGTTATCGACCCGCTGGACATGATCGACGGCATCGGCCTGGACGACCTGCTGGGCAAGCGCACCGGCAACCTGATGCAGCCCAAGCTGGCGGAGAAGATCGCCAAGCGCACGAAGAAGGAGTTCCCGGAAGGCATCAGTGCCCACGGCACCGACGCCCTGCGCTTTACCCTGGCGGCCATGGCCACCACCGGCCGTGATATCAACTGGGACATGAAGCGTCTGGAGGGCTACCGCAACTTCTGCAACAAGCTGTGGAATGCGGCCCGTTACGTGCTGATGAACGTCGAGGGCGAGGACTGCGGCGTTAACGACGAGCCAGTGGAACTGTCCCTGGCGGACCGCTGGATCATCAGCGAGCTGCAGCACTGCGAGGGCGAGGTGATCCGCCACCTGGACCAGTACCGTTTCGACCTGGCGGCCCATGCCCTCTACGAGTTTATCTGGAACGAATACTGCGACTGGTACCTGGAACTGTCCAAGCCGGTGCTCAACGATGACAACGCCAGCGCCGAAGCCAAGCGCGGCACCCGCCGCACCCTGGTCCGGGTGCTGGAGGCCGTGCTGCGCCTGGCTCACCCGATCATGCCCTTTATCACCGAGGAAATCTGGCAGCGCATCGCGCCCCTGGCCGGCAGGACCGGCGAAAGCGTCATGCTGCAACCCTTCCCGCAGCCGGACGACAGCAAGCGCGACCCGGAGGTGGCCGGTGATATCGAGTGGCTCAAGGGCGTGATCGTCGCCGTGCGCAACATTCGCGGTGAGATGAACATCTCCCCGGCAAAGCAGGTCCCGGTATTGCTCAAGGGGACCAGCGCCGGCGACCAGCGCCGTATGGACGACTATCGCCAGTTCCTGATCTCCCTGGCCAAGCTGGAGAAGCTGGAATGGCTCGGGGACGGCAAGGCTCCCATGTCGGCAACCCAGCTGGTGGGAGAGATGGAAGTGCTGGTACCCATGGCCGGCCTGATCGACAAGGAGGCGGAACTCAAGCGCCTGGACAAGGAGCTGGAACGCCTGCAGAAGGAGATCGGGCGCCTGGAAGGCAAGCTGAACAACGAGAAGTTCACCGCCAAGGCCCCGGCGGAGGTGGTTGAAAAGGAAAAGGACAAGCTCCGCGACGCCGAGGGCAGCCGCAAGCGACTGAGCGACCAGCGCGCCGACATCGAGGCCATGTAGGTGCCCTCCCCGCAGTCGTCCAGCAGCCCTTCCCAGTCCGGTTACGGGGACGATCCTGTCGCGGTCCTCGGCGCCGGTGCCCTGGGACGGCTGTGGGCCGCCTACCTGCCGTCGGAAACCACCGGCTTCGTGCCCCGGAACGCCTCGGCGCTGTCCTCGTTCAAGCTCAACTACCACCTGGAAGACGACCGGGGGCGGGAGCACGACATCGTGCGTCGCTGGCTGACGGGGCTGTCCGGCACCAGCCTGCTGCTGGTGACCACCAAGGCGGGCGATACCCTCGATGCTCTTGCACCGATAATCGACCGCCTACCCGCACCCTGTCCCATCGTGCTGTTCCAGAATGGCCTCGGCAGCCAACAGGCCGTGGCCGAGCGCTGGCCCGGGCGGCCCGTGCTGGCGGCCAGCACCACCGAGGCCGCCAACCGCCCGACACCGGACCGGGTGGTCCACGCCGCCCGGGGACATACCTGGATCGGCGCCCTGACCGAAACCGGCGCCGCCGTCACCTCGGCCGTCATTCGCCAGCTGGCCCGGTCCGGCCTGGAGGTACGGGGAGAGGAACGCATCCTGGAACGACTCTGGGGCAAGCTCGCCGTGAACGCCGGGATCAATCCGTTCACCGCCATCCTGGACTGCCGCAATGGTGACATACTGACGTCGCCGCTGTTCCTTGACCACATCGACGCCCTCTGCGACGAACTCGCCAACCTGATCGAGGCGGAAGGCCTGCCCTCCCACTCGCCCCGGGAGCTACGGGACAATATCGAACGGGTCGCCCGGAATACCGCCGCCAATACTTCGTCCATGCGGGGCGATTTCCAGAGCGGGCGTGCCACCGAGATCGACTACATCAACGGCTACGTGGCAAGGCGCTCCCGGGAGCTGGGACTGGCCGCACCGGTGAACCAGATGCTGGCGGACCGGGTAAGAACCCTGGTACCCCACCCCAACCCAGAACGGAGTTCCTGACATGGGTAACCGACTGTCGAAGATCTACACCCGTACCGGCGATGATGGCTCCACCGGCCTGGCGGACGGCAACCGGATTGCCAAGAACGCCCAGCGGGTGGAAGCCATGGGCACCGCTGACGAACTGAATTGCCACATCGGCCTGCTGATCGAACAACTGGCATCCGCCGACGAGATGGCCGCAGCCATGCGCCGTATCCAGCATCACCTGTTCGACCTGGGTGGGGAGTTTGCCATTCCCGGCAGCCAGGTGATCGGCGAATCGCACATCCGCTGGCTGGAGGACACCCTGGATCGCTATAACGCCGACCTGCCGCCCCTGAAGAACTTCATCCTGCCAGGGGGATCGATGGCCGCTGCCCAGTGCCACCTGGCCCGGGCGGTCTGCCGTCGTGCTGAGCGGGTCGTGGTGGCCCTCAGTCATGAGGACTCCATCAATCCCGATGCCCGCCACTACCTCAACCGGCTGTCAGACCTGCTGTTCGTGGTGGCCAGGGTACTGGCACGACGGGATGGCGGCGAGGAAGTACTCTGGGAGCAACACCGGTCAGCGATCTGACCCGTGTCAAGGGGCACTAGCGCCCCGTCTGCAGCAGGCGCCTGAAATAGCCCCAGTCAAAGGCCGGGCCGGGGTCCGTCTTGCGGCCCGGGGCAATATCACTGTGGCCAGTGATCCGGTCGTCGGTAATCGCCGGCCAGCCCACCATGATCTGCCGGGCCACCTCCACCAGGGTCCGGTACTGGTCTTCCGTATAGGGAATGTGGTCCGCCCCTTCCAGCTCAATACCGATGGAATAGTCGTTACATTCCTCCCGACCGCAGAACGTCGAACGCCCCGCGTGCCAGGCCCGGTCCCTCAGGCTGACAAACTGCAGCACCTCCCCGTCCCGGCGAATCAGCAGATGCGACGACACCTTCATGTCGCCGATTTCCCGGAAATAGGAATGGGCGGATGTATCCAGTCGGTTGCGGAAGAAATCCTCGATATAGGGACCACCGAACTGTTCCGGCGGCAGGCTGATGTTGTGGATGACCAGCAGCGAGATGTCGTCCTCGTCCGGGCGGGGACCGAAGTTGGGTGAGGGACACCAGCGGGCGGATGGCAGACGGCCGGACGTTCGCAGTTCAGAGACAAGGTAGGAGAATTCGGGATCGGACACGGCATTCCTGCTGATTGGCTAATGTCAGACCCCGAATTGAAACATAAAGCCCCGGCCAGGGCGAGGAGGGAGCCTCAGTCCCGGCGGTTATGGCGCAGGTTATCGATAATGGACTCCAGCGCCCGGTCGAAGATCAGGCCGTCATCCAGCATGGTGATGCTGCCGGTGGACAGGGCCATGGCCAGCTCGTCCTGCAGGTATTCCGCCACCTTGGCCCCATTGCGGTTAACAAAGATGTACTTGCCGGTGGCGCGGATGATCGCCGCCAGCTTGCAACGCAGACGGCCATTGTCCCGGGGCATCTCCACCCAGCAACCCACCCTCAGGCCGGCAGCCTTTTCCATCCAGACAGAATCCACCTCCGGGACCGGGGTTTCCGCCCTGGCTTCAGCCTTACTTTCCGGCGTCGGCGTAGACGCCTTTTCCGGTGTCGCGGCGGGTTCCGGTGCCTTGACGGGCTTGCGGGCTTCGGGCTCCGCCCTGGCCGGCTCCTCTTCCGCCACTTTCAGGACAGGCACGTCATCCGCTTTTACCTCGGGTTCCGGTGCCGGCTCGGGCGAAGCCTGCCTGGCTTCCGGCGCCGGCTCGGCCACCACCAGCTCATCCGCCGGGCCGCTGGGCAGCTCTTCCTCGGTTTCCGGCTTGCGGGGACGGGTCACCAGCCCCTGCAGGACATCCACGTGGGCCAGTTCAAGATCACGGATGGCCGCGTCAATGGCGAACGGGTCCCAGGAAATCTCGTGGAGCCCACGACGCAGGGCATCGGTAATGCCGGGGATGGCCTTGAGCAGGTCATCCCGGGTGGTCTCCTCCACCGGCTGTGGATCCAGGCTCCAGGCCAGCCTGATGGTCAGGTCGGTGGCTTCCTGCCAGGCCCCGGATTTATCCCCTTCCCGCAGGAACAGCCACTCCAGGTACTTCCGCCAGGGTTCCTGGACAATGGCCAGGGCCCTGTCCGGCAGTCGGTAGGTGTCCAGCACACCAGCCAGCAGCTTACCGACCCGTTCACGGGCCAGCTCGTGCCTGGCCCTGCCCTCTTCCGCATCCCGCAGGCGTTGTTCCACCAGCTCACGGCGGCGGCGATCCAGGTCCATGAAATGCTGGAAATCAACCAGCAACTCATCGAACAATCCGACGTTGTCCGTAAACTCGTTCAGCAATCGATCGACGATGCCTTCAATCTTTTCCCTCAGCGGGTCACGCTGGTTATCCCCCCGTGGGGACCAGCCAATGCCGGCCAGGGCCAGTTCGTTCAGCAGCTTGCGGGCGGGATGACCGCCGCGATTGAAGAAACTGCGGTCCAGCAGGGCGACCTTGAGTACCGGAATCTGCAGGCGACCGATCAGCATTTTCATGACCGACGGTAACTGGCGGTCGTCCAGGATGAACTCGAACAGCATGGCCACCAGGTTGATCACATCGCCGTCCACCTGGTTCACCGGCAGACCCTGACCGCCCTGCCCGGCGCCACGCTCCAGTACCCGGCCCAGCAGCTCCGACAGGGGCAACACTTCACCGTTTTCACTGGTCATGGCGGACCCCTGGATGCCGCCCAACTGCCTCATCAGGGCGCTGGTATCCAGTTGCTGCGCCGAACCGGCGCCGGCAGGCATACCACCGGACAGGCCTTGCTGGGCGCCTTCACTACGATGCAGCAGCGCCGTGAGTTCGGAGAAGGTCACCGAGGACTCGGCCTCGTCACGGCCATCGCCTTGTGGTCGTTCGGTGTCTGCGGACGCACGGCTTGTGGGCGGCGGCACCGGACGGCGCGGTGCCGCGTCTTTCGGGGGCGTTGCCGCCGGCGGACGCTTGAGATCCGGCAGCACACCCTCGGCCACCAGCATCTGGTTGGTATCCTTGTAGAGTGAACTCAGGCGGTCCAGCAGCAGCCGGTCGAAGAGCTTGAGGACCACCAGCCGGGCACGGATATCAATATCCAGCTCGCCACTGGCTTCCCCCAGACCGGTGCAGATCACTTCCGGGCTCAGGGGCATCTGGCGATCGGCCAGATCACGATGACCGGAAACATGGGCAATGCGGACACTCAGCAGGCGGACCGGCTCGGCGTAACGATTGGCCAGCTTGTTGATCAGGCTTTCAATGGCAACTTTCTGCTCCAGCTCGCTGTCATCAAGGAGGGTCAGTGAGTCCTGGTCCACGTCCTCCAGACTGCGACTCCGGGGCATGGGATCGAACCGGCCAATCTCGTTGAAGGCCCGGGCCACCCAGTGGAGCATGGTGTTGGTCATGGTCTTGCGCCGCAGGCGCAGTTCACGCATGGCGTCAAAGTAGGCGATCTGATCCTGATTGGACCCCGCCCGGTCCGCCATGCCGAACAGCACATCGTCGGCACTGTCGAAGAACTCCGACATGACCCTGGTCAGGGATCGTGCAGAGGCATCCCTCAGGCGTATTAGGGCAGCGGGTAACTCCGTGCGCGCTCCCGGCGCGTCTCTGAGACTGACTACCTTGCTTTCCTGTGCCATGACTTCAGGCCCCGTTTAACATTGATTGACACTTATTAGCACGTATCATAGGCCCTTCTCACGTCAATATGTGTCAGTTTTTGTCACCGATTGTGAACAGCGGAACGCCATCACAAATCCGTCACGCCAGCCCCTATTTTCAGTGTTACAGGTGGTCCAACTGGTCGCCTTTTCGCAAAAACTGACGTAAAACGTCACCCAATGACCCATGGGTCGACGCACGGGGTATTTCCAGTCACAGGCACCTGCCGATACAATCACCGGCCCCGACCGACTGACCGGAATAGAAACACGATGACACCGTTGTCCGAAGAGCTGTTACGCCAATCCTGTATTGAGTCCGTTGCCCTGAGTCTGCGAGAAGATATCGGCAGTGGTGATATAACCGCCGCCCTGATCCCGGAACGGCAGCGGGCACAGGCCCGGGTGATCACCCGGGTGCCGGCGGTGGTTGCCGGGCGAGCCTGGGTGGATGAGGTGTTCCGTCAGATAGATCCGTCGGTCACCGTGACCTGGGCGGTGGCGGATGGTGACCGGGTGGCACCGGACCAGACCCTGTTCACCTGTGAGGGACCGGCCCGGAGCCTGCTGACCGGTGAACGCTCGGCCCTGAACTGGCTGCAGACCCTGTCGGGAGTGGCCACCCGCTGCCGTGAGTTCGCCGACCAGGTGGCCCATACCGGGGTACGGTTGCTGGATACGCGCAAGACCCTGCCAGGGCTGCGGATGGCGGAAAAGTACGCAGTCACCTGTGGTGGCTGCTATAACCACCGTATCGGCCTGTGGGATGCTTTCCTGATCAAGGAAAACCACATCGCCGCCTGCGGCTCCATTGCCAACGCGATCCGTCAGGCGCGGCAGATTGCCCCGGGACGCCCGGTGGAAGTGGAAACGGAGAACATGGCCGAACTGCATGAGGCGCTGGACGCCGGTGCCGATATCATCATGCTGGACGAGTTCTCGCTGGAAGAGATGAAAGCCGCGGTCAGCAAGGTCGCGGGTGCCTGTCGCCTGGAAGCGTCGGGCGGTATCAATCGGGATACCCTGGTACCCGTTGCAGAAACCGGTGTCGACTATATATCCATAGGGACACTGACCAAGGATGTGGAAGCCGTCGATCTATCCATGAGGCTTCACGTCGAGGGCGGCCCCAACCCGGGCTGACACCAGAGACAATCGGACCGGCTCACCAGGCCGGATACAGGTAGGGATACGTGAAAGAAACCAGGACCCATCAATTTCAAGAGCGCTGGCTGCCGATACTGGCGGACAGCCTGGTCAGCCTGGTGATACTGGCGCTGGCCCTGAGCCCACTTGTGCTACTCACCGCTCCCAAGGTGCCCATTGAACAGGAGACGCTGATCCGCTTCATGTGGTCGGCGGGGCCCGCCATGCTGGTGCTGGCGGGCACCTTTGTCTACGTACGGGCGCTGCTGCGGGAACGACGCCGGATCGAAACCCACCTCGAGGAAGTGGTGGAGGAGCGTACCCGGGAGCTGCAGGCCATCAACCAGGAACTGCGGGACGAGGTATTCGTACGACAGCAGGCGGAGCGCTCCTTCCGGCGTTCCTCCCGGCATTTCCGGGCGCTGTTCGACACTGCGGCCACCCCGATCATGCTGATCGACTCCACCTTCCGGATCCGCCAGTGGAACGCTTCCGCCGAAGCCCTGTTCGGCTACAGCCGTGATGAAGCCGTGGGCCGCAACCTGGTGGAAACCTTCATACCCGAGGAATACCGGGATGAGATGAGCTGGAAGATCCTCAAGACCCTGGGCACCGGCCATAATACCCAGGAACTCCTGGAAACCGGCATCCAGGGCTACGATGGCACCGACCACATCATCCTCTGGAACCTGAACCTGCTCCAGGACGAGGAAGAGGACCGCCAGCAGCTCATCCTCATCGGCCAGAACATTTCCGAGATCCGCAGGACCCAGGACCAACTCCATTACCTGGCCCATTTTGATGTGCTCACCGGCACCGCCAACCGCCGGCTGTTCGAGGACCGCTGCCGCCGGGCCCTGGCCAGCGCCAGCCGCCATGGCCACAACTGCGCGCTGATCAGTCTCGATGTTGATCACTTCAAGCGCATCAACGACACCCTGGGACACGACGCCGGCGACGCCCTGCTCAAGACGCTGTCACAGCGGCTCAGGGATACCGTGCGGGAGGAAGACACCATTGCCCGGCTCGGTGGCGACGAGTTCGCGGTGCTGTTACACCATGTCAGCGGCGCGGAAGGTTGCGAAAAGGTGGCCCGGGGCATCCTGGAGGCCATCACGGAGCCGGTGACCGTACCCGGCGGCGAACTGGTGATCACCTCCAGCATCGGGATAACGGTGGCCCCGGACGACGGCTGCAGCTACGAACAGCTACTGAAGAACGCCGATATGGCCATGTACCGGGCCAAGAAGGCTGGCCGCAACAACATCCAGTTCTTCAGCGAGGAGATGAACCACGAAATGCAGCGGCAGATGTCCCTGGAGCAGGAACTGCGCGCCGGCATCCGGGCCGGAGAACTGGATCTCCACTACCAGCCCGTGCTGGACGCCCGCAACGGCCAGATCGTGGCCCTGGAAAGCCTGCTGCGCTGGAACCACCCGGGCCGGGGCATGCTGTCGCCGGTGGATTTCCTGGAGGTGGCGGAACAGAGTGGTCAGCTCCACGCCATTGGCGAATGGATCTGCAGTAATGCCTGCCTGCAGGCCCGGGCCATCCAGGCCATGAGCGGCTCGCCGGTGCGGATCAGCATCAATCTGTCATCCCGCCAGTATAACCACCCCCACCTGGCGGAGGAACTGCAACGCACCATTGAAGCCACCCGGCTGGACCCGGCCCTGCTGATGGTGGAGATTGACGAACGCATCCTGTCGGACCGGCTGGAGGAGACGGCGGCGGTGCTGCGCAGGCTCAAGGACATCGGTATCGGCCTGACCCTGGACCGGTTCGGCAGTGGCCTGTCATCCCTCACCCTGCTGAGGGAGCTGCCCTTCGACCAGGTCAAGATTGATCCAAGCCTGCTTCAGCGATCTCCTGATGACGAGAATACCGCCGCCATTACCCATACGCTGATCAGCCTGGCCAGGCGGTTGTCGCTGAGGGTGGTCGCCGCCGGGGTTGAGAGCGAGGACCAGGACCGGTTCCTGCGCCAGTCGGGATGCCACATGGTACAGGGACACCGGTTCTGTCCGCCGGTCTCCAGCCAGGAACTGGCCAGCCTGTTCGCGGAAGTGCGTGAGGGCCGCCAGCTGATGCCGGACCTGTCGGACAGCCAGTAACCCCCTCAGCGAATTGACCAGACGGTTGATCAGGACTCGCTGAGAAGCTCGTCCATCGCTTCCAGCTCGCGCACCAGGCCATCGCCGGGCTCGGGCCGGGCCCGGAAGTATTCCTCCGCCATGGGCGCGATACCGGAGACACTCGGCAGACTGTGTCCCCGCTCCACGATAACCCGCATGCGCGCCAGGAACACAAACTGCAGCCACTCGGTGAATTCCAGGGTGTCGATACAGAATGGCTGGGTACTGGACAGGGCTTCATCGGATGGTGGTTCGCTGGACCATACCTCGATCCGGCGCATCTCGACTTCAATGCCCAGAAGACGGTCGGCCACTTCGGACAGCAGCTCGTGGGAGGCGCTCATGGGGGAAATCCTCTTACGAATAGCGGAGCGTACTACGTCCGCCCTGGGTGAAACCCGCTATTTTACCATCCCATGACAGACTTCACGAAGGGAATGGTCAGCCGCCTCTGGGCCCGCAGTGAGTTCTCATCGAGCTGATCCAGGACCGACAGCAAGGTCCCCAGCCGGCGGGACGAGCGACGCATGATGAACCCGGCCACCTCATCACTCAGCACCAGCCCCCGCTGTTCCGCACGGGCCTGCAATATGGTGACCCGGTCGTCGTCACGATAGGTGCCGAGCTGCACCAGCAGCCCCTCCTGGAAACGGGAACGCAGGTCCGCCAGCCCAAAGGACTGGGCCGACGGGGTATTGTCCAGGGTAATCATGACCTGGTGCCCCAGGTCCCGGGCCCGGTTGTACAGGTGGAACAGCGCTTCCTCCCAGTCCGGCTGGCCAATCACCAGGTGCACATCGTCCAGAGCGACCAGGTCCATGGCTTCGACCCCGGACAGCGCCTGGGGGCCCAGCTCTTCCAGTTCCGCCAGGCTGAAACACACGGCACTGCGACCGGACTGCTCGTAGTCGTGGCAGGCCGCCTGCAACAGGTGGCTCTTGCCGGTGTCCTCGTCGCCACAGATCACCACCAGGGGGTGTCCGTCGCTGCCACAGGCGCCCCGGATCAGCGACATCGCCGTGGCGTTACGCTCACCATGGAAATTGGCCCAGCGGGCATCATCCCTCAGCAGTACTCCCAGGGCCAGCTGCGCCCCGCTCATGACGATTCCCCCCGAACGGCCCGGATTCCCCACAGACCGACATAATGAGCCCCACTCACCACAGCCATGAAGGCCACTGCCCCTAAGGCCAGCTTATGGATATTGGCTGGCATGCTGAAACCCGCCTCCGCCATCATCACCGCCAGCACGGCCAGGATCTGCACCAGGGTATTGAGCTTGCCGAGCAGGCTCGGCTGGATGTCGAATGGCCCGATCAGGCGGTGGAACAGCAGGCCGCCCCCGACAATCACCAGATCCCGCCCCAGCACCAGCCCGAACAACCACAGGGGCAGCACGTCGGTCACGCTCAATACCAGGAAGGCGGTGATCATCAGCAACTTGTCGGCCAGGGGGTCGGCAATGGCCCCCAGGCGTGTCTTCCAGTCGCAGACCCGGGCCAGGAAACCATCCAGCCCATCGGTGGCCGCCGCCAGGATGAACAGCGCCAGGGCAGGACGATACTGATCGCTTGCCAGTGTCCAGGCGAATGGAATCACCAGCAGTATCCGGAAAAAGGTCAGTCCGTTGGGTATCCATCGCCACTTTAGCAACATCAGGTCCTTAGCAATATCAGGTCCTTGGTCCGGAAACCGGTTCCTGCTCTCCCGCCCCCACCGGCGCGACCACGTTGTCCTGCCAGCGGTAGAACAGCTTCTGCCCGGTTGTTCCGGCATTGGCTCCCCCGGCTTCGTCGCGACCATTGGGGTGGTCACCACCGCTGCCAGTCAGTGCCTGGAAGCGTTCATCCAGGGCAATATTCTGCTGGAGCTGGGCCACCCCGCCGGCGTGCTCCACCCGGAACACGATGCGATCACGGGACACGCTGGTGGCGCCGACGGATTCCACCGGATTGAGGCGGGACAATGCCTGCTTGATGGCGGCATAGTCCGACGGCGAATCAATACCCTCGACAACAAGATTCACATAGGGACCGGTCTCGATACGATCGCCAGTCACTGCAAACCGCGACGCCAGTTCACCGGCCCAGGCATCCACCATGGCACTGGCCAGGGCTTCGGGGCTGTCGGCGGACACCGAGCGGGACTGTTCGATGCCCCGGCCCTGGTATAGCCAGCTGGCCTGCCAGAGTCCATCGCTCCGCCGGACACGCACCACGGCCAGCAGGTCGTGCTCGATACCGGAGGACGCCCGGGAAACCTGCCCCATGAACTGCCCCCAGACCTCCGACAGCAGGCTGCGGTCGGATGCACGGTCTGCCGGCGGCAGCACCAGGGGCAGACCCCGCTGTTCCGCGTTGTCATGGATCAGCGCCGACCAGCCCTGTCCGGACCGGTCACCGGTCTCCACCAGCAGTCCCCGGTCACCCCCGTCCTGCACCGCGATCCAGGCCAGGGTTTTCGGACGATTCGCGCCCCATACACTGGCACCGGCATCCGCCAGCAGACGGTTCACCCCCTGGGCCGAAAACACCATCTGCAACTGGTCCTCACCGGACGGTCCCGGCTCCACCTGCCAGCTTTCCAGCAGTGGCTCAATGTTCTCCATCCGCGACGCGACGCCCTCACGGTCCATGACGTTCCGGTCACCGGAGACACGCACCAGAACCTGCTCCAGGCCGGCCCGGTAGCCCTCTTCAAGCTGAGCGTCCTCCTCACCGGCAACAGGCACCTCGGCCTGGTAAAGCCCGTCAACCACTATGCCATGGGTGACGGTGGCTGATACCAGCAACCACAGCAGGGTCATCAGGATCACAGTTCCCCGGAGCTGACGGTTCTTCAGATGCTCGACTGCCATGTTTCACCCTGCGTTACTGATACACGGGGGCATAGGATACACGATGGCCCAGACCCTGAGTAGCAACCACCCCCGGGGGCCGGGTCCGGGAAAGTGCGGACATCCCGCCAATCATAGTTGGAGCCCCTTACCGCAACTGGTAAAATCCCGCGCTCACATCACCGACCAACATGGCTGACCCAGACATGAGCGAACAGAAGCCCTCCCTCACCTATCGTGATGCCGGCGTGGACATTGATGCCGGCAACGAACTGGTGGACCGTATCAAGGACACCGCAAAGCGTACCCGTCGTCCGGAAGTGCTCGGAGGGCTCGGCGGTTTTGGCGCCATGGTCTCCCTACCCACCGGATACCGCGAACCGGTGCTGGTGTCGGGCACGGATGGCGTCGGCACAAAACTGCGCCTGGCGATGCAGCTCCAGAGTCACGACACCATCGGCATCGACCTGGTGGCCATGTGCGTCAACGACCTGGTGGTGGGCGGCGCCGAGCCCCTGTTCTTCCTCGACTACTACGCCACCGGAAAACTGAACGTGGACGTGGCTGCCAACGTCGTGGAAGGTATCGGCAAGGGATGCGAGCTGGCCGGTTGCGCCCTGGTGGGCGGCGAAACCGCGGAAATGCCCGGCATGTACGAAGGTGATGACTACGACCTGGCGGGCTTCTGCGTGGGCGTGGTGGAACGTGACGGCGTCATCGACGGTACCCGGGTACAGCCGGGGGATGCCCTGATTGCCCTGGCGTCCTCGGGACCCCACTCCAATGGCTACTCCCTGATCCGCAAGATCCTGGAAATGACAGAAGCCGACCTGGAACAGCCCATGGCCGACGGCACCCTGGCCTCAAGTCTGATGGCCCCAACCAGAATCTACGTCAGGAACCTTCTGCAACTGATTAAAACCGTTGATGTTCGTGCCATGTCCCATATCACCGGCGGCGGACTTCCGGAGAACATTCCCCGGGTGCTGCCCGACGGCACCACGGCCGCCATCGATACCGACAGCTGGCAGTTGCCTGCGGTGTTCCAGTGGCTGCAGGACCAGGGCGGCGTGGAAGATGCCGAAATGTACCGCACCTTCAACTGCGGCGTGGGCATGATCGTCTGCGTACCGGAGGAACAGAAGGCCCTGGCCTTGGACACCCTGACCGCCCTGGGCGAAAACGCCTGGCAGATCGGCGCCATTGAAAGCCAGGACGACCTCTCCCAGCCCGCCCGGGTGCGCTACGCGCCGGGACTGGTCCGGGGATGAGTGGTATGCAGGCAGATCCGGTGGACAGACCCCGTATCCTGGTACTGGCGTCGGGCAGCGGCACCAATCTCCAGGCCCTGATCGACGCCTCACGGGAGCGTAACTTCCCGGGGGACATCGTGGCGGTGGGCAGCAACCGCCCTCAGGCCTTCGCCCTGGAGCGGGCGGCCCAGGCGGGCATCGAAACCTTCACCGTTGACCACACCCATTACGACTCCCGGGAAGCCTTCGACGCCGCCCTGCGCCTCGAGATGGAGCGCCGCCAGCCGGACCTGGTGGTACTGGCCGGCTTCATGCGCATCCTGACATCGGAACTGGTGCGGGCCTTCCAGGGGCGCATGCTGAACGTGCACCCCTCCCTGTTGCCCAAGTACCGTGGCCTGAACACCCACCAGCGGGCCATCGACGCCGGCGACGAGGTACATGGCGTGTCCATCCACTTCGTCACCGAGGACCTGGATGGCGGGCCGGTCATCGCCCGCGCCCAGGTCCCCGTGGAGCCGGACGATACCGCCGAAACCCTGGCCGAACGGGTACAGGCCCGGGAACACCTGCTCTATCCCATCGTTATCCGCTGGTTCTGCGAGGGCCGCTTGCAACTGGCCGGGAACGACCAGATCCGGTTTGACGGGGAACCGCTGAGCCAGGTACTCACATTGCCCGCGGGTTGACGGGCGCGCCGCGTATAACAAAATCGTCATCCGCTGGCCCGGGCGTGCCCGCTACACTGGGGCAGTTCAAGCAGTATGAGGGAGCACCCAGTGACAGGACACCACCGTCAATCCCACCCTGTTGTTCGCGCCACCATCGGCCCAGGAGTCTGCGCGGCAGAACGTCCCGCCGCTGTGACCGCCCCACTTTGGTCCCTTTTGAGCGCTCATCCTCGTTGCATAGAACCACTATGCGCCTCAGATGACCGTCAAAATGGCCTCAAAGTGGGACGCTCTCGCCTGGCGCGATTTCTACC